>NZ_JBINJD010000177.1:0-10308 GCF_043951915.1 Alienimonas sp. DA493
CGATCTCCCCAGCCCGCGCGACGAGTTGGCTTTCGGCCGCGTCGCGGTCGAAGGCGTGCCCTTCCTCCGCGGCGACGTCGCCGAAGCGGTCCAGCAGGTTCCCCCGGGCGTCGGCGGAAACGGCGTCGACCGCGTCGGTCGTCATCACGCGGTTCCCGTCGGGATAGTAGAGGAAGGCGGTCACCCGCGCGCCGTCGGGGTGCGGGACGCAAATGAACTGGGCCGCCGGGGCGTCGGGGGCGAGGTCCGGCGGGTCGGCGAGCAGCCGGAGGGCGGGAGCGGTCATCGGGAAGATTTCGTGAGTTGAGTCGAGGTGTGACATGGCGTGTTGCGGCCGTCCGGTCAGCGGGCCCGGCGGCGGAGTTGCTTGGCGAAGTCCGGCCGTTCGACGGCCGGCGACCGGGGCCGCGAGAACGCGCTCTCGATCGTGGCGAGGGCCTTTTCCTCCTCGGCGGCGTCCCAGGGGGCCGCGCCGAGCAGCAGGGCGGCCTCGGCCCAGGCGTCCTCGTGGCCGTTGCCGTTCAGGTCGCAGGCGGCGCGGAACAGCCGACCGTTCCAGTCCGGCCCTTCGCCGAACTCGCCCAGCAGGAACCGCTTGGTGGTCCGGCAGACGCCGGGCAGGTGTTCGACCTTCAGCCGGTGCGCGGCGGTCATCGCCGTCGGCGGGGCGGCGGCGGCCGGACGGACTCCGGCGACGCGGCGCCCCCCGGCGGCCTTGCGTTCGGCCTGGGCGTGGAACTCGGCGACGATCGCCCCGGGCAGCGGGGCCAGCGGCAGGTCCAACGGGGAGAGCCCCTCACGCCAGCGGTAGCGGCGGCCGGAGGCGTGCGTCGAGGGCACGCCCTGGATCAGCCCGCCGGCGCCGCGGAACTCCAGCTCCGCGTGCCACGGCGTCAGCTTGGCCGCGGCCGGCAGGCCCGGCGGGGTTTCGAAATACAGGTGGAACCGGTCCGGGTCGGCCGACCCGCTGTCCGCCGTCCAGGTGACCGGCGCGCCGCCCAGCCGGTCCGCCAGCGCGGCGGCGGCGGCGGCCGAGTCGACGTCGACCACGGTCGGCCCGACGCCGCCCAAGCCGATCGCGATCCCGTACTCCGGGCTGATCCCCCACCACCGCTGCGCCTCCTGGGAGGTGGTGACCGCGCCGGCGTCGCGGCGGTCGGCGTAGGGGAAGAACGGGCGCTTCTCGCCCGGCTCGGTGGGCAGCGTGACCCAGCCGAGGTTCGCGTAGAACCGCTCGGCGGTGCGAGAGTCGTCGAAGACGCCGTCGGCCGCGGCGGGGTCGCGCCCCGCGAGATTGTCAGGTAACATTGCAGTCGTTGAGGAGCGGCCGCGTCGCCCCCCGGCCCCGGCAAGAGCGTGGGCGGGCGGCGCGGGCGCGTTGCAGTCGGCGCCGGGACTCGAGGGCCCCCGGCGGTGGCCCGGAAGGTGGTCTCGTCCGCGTGTCAGACGGTTTCGGGGTCGTCCCCGAGGAGGTCGCGGGCCTGCTCGGTCAGCAGCGCCGTCAGCTCTTCCGGCGTGGAGCCCGGGAGCTCGGCCAGGACGGTGAAGCCGACGTGGGAGCCGACGTGGGAGCCGGCGGCGGGGGCGTTGGCGTCCGCCCCCTCGGCGTACAGGACCCGCAGGTCGTCGGCGGCGAGCGCCTTCAGGAATTCCGCGGCCCGGTCCGGCAACCGGCGGTCGGGGCCCGGCAGCGAGTACTCGACCAGCGCCAGGGCGGCCTCGCGGGCGCCGCGGGGGAGGGCCCGGACGGCCAGCTTCGGGCGGAGCGGGTTCAGTGCCTCGCGCTGAAGCCGGCACCGCGTGAGCGGCCCCGGTTCTTGGTTGCGGGACGGGTAAACCGGTCCCCCTGCGGACTGGCGTGGGGGAGGCGAGTAGGTGATGCTCATGGCGAACGCCAGTTGAAGACAGGCGGTCAGGAAAGTGCGGCGTCGGCAGCGGGGCGCCACGCTCCGCCGGCACGCCGCAGGCCCCGTCCGCCGCCCGCGCCCGGTGAGGGCGATGGACAGCGGTACGGGGCGGCGACTTATCCGGCGGCGACTCGGTCTAGCTCTTCTTCAGACCGATCTCGCCGACCGTCTCGCGAACCGCTTCCCCCACGGGCCATATGCCGCTCTGCCGGTTCAGCTCTTTTTTCTCGGGGACCTCGAGCAGCAGCACGACGGTGTGGGGGTCGGCCCAGTCCTGCCGTCCGTCGTCCGGGGCGCCGCACCCGCCGAAGGCCCGCTCGGTGACGCCCTCCGCGTCCAACCGCGCCCGCAGGGCGGCGAGCCTCGCGGGCCGGCCGTCGTCCGGGCTGTTATCGGCGAACGCGATCAGGCCGGTCTCCCCGTCGAAGAACACCTCCCGCTGAACGTCGGGCGTCATCGTCTTGGCACAGACGGCGAAGGCGTTGGCCCGGGCGGTCAGCTCGGTCTGAGTCATGGCGATCTTGGTGGTCGTTTTCATCGTGAAGTCTCTGGTTGGGGAGGGCCGGCCGGACCTCGCGGTCCGGCCGGCGTTGAGAGCGGGGCGGCGACAAATGCGACCGGGGCCTAGAAACCGGCCGCTACGCACCGGAGGGGACTCTCAGAGGCCGCCGTCGCAGAGCGGTCCGAGGTCTTCACGCCGCACCGGCACCCTGCCGGCAGTCGGTACGCTCCAGGCCTCGTCCGCCGCTTCCGCTCCGTCGGGGGGAGGGCGGAGGTGCGGTGCGGCGACGCTTGCGGCGATTCGCCGGACTAGCCGACGTGAGTGAGGCCGATCTCGCCGACGGTGGCTCGGACCGCGTCCCGCACCGGCCACACGCCGCTCCGCCGGCTCATCCCGTCTTCCGCGGGGACATCGAGCAGCAGCACGACCGTGTAGGGCGTGGCGTAGGGCGGTTGATCGTCCTCCGGATCGGCGTACCCGCCGACGGCTCGCTCGACGACGCCCTCAACGGAGAGCCTCTCCCGCAGTGCGGACAGCCGCTGGGGACGGCCCTCGTCCGGGTTGTTGTCGGCGAACGCGATCAGGCCGGTGACCTGGTCGAAGAACACGTCCCGGCGGATCCGGAACGCCATCGTGCCGGCGCACATGGCGAAGGCGTCGGCGCGGGCCTGCAGCCCGGTCGGGGTCAACTCGGTCGTGGTGGAGGGTTTCATCTGGAACTTCTTGGGAGGGAGACGTGGGTGATGCGGGCGCACACCGTGCCCGCCACCGGCCGGATCGCTCCGGCGGCCTGTGGTGGGGGCGGCGGTCGGGCTGCCGCGGAAGAAGTGACCCGTGCGGTTACTGCCCGGGCGGGTCGTCAGGCGGCGGTTTCGTGTCGCTGCGCCCAGTCGGCGAGAGCTGTAGTCCTGTACCGGACCAGCCGGCCGATCCGCACAGCGGGCAGGTCGCCGTGCGGAACGGTTAAGTCGCGGAGGGTCCGTTCGGAAACGCGGAGCAGGTCCGCAGCCTGCCGCGGATCGACGAGCACGGAAGCCGGCTGGACGTCGGCTTGGGGGATCGCGGTCATCGGGGTAAGGTCTGAGGGAGGAGGACCGTCGGCACCGGCAAGCGGTTGGCGGCGGAGAACGGCTGCACGTTACGTCAATATCCCAATGCGACAACGCCCAGGCGTTGCCTCGGCGGAGATTTTTTGGAAACTCGCTGCTGCTGTGCGCCGACGCTCGTGTAAAGAGCCAAACGATGACTGCCGCTACGGGCCCGCCGCTCCCCGACGACTCTCTCGTCGCCTCCGCCCTCCGGCGGCTGATCAACGACCGGTTCGGCGGCCAATCTGCTGCCGTGCGGGAACTCGGGATCGCTCAGGGCACACTGTCTGCGGCGATGCTCGGCAAGCACCTGCCTAGTGCGAAGCTACTCCAGGCGCTCGCCGCCGTGGGATGTGACGTCACGGCTTTGCTTCGGGGAGGGCGTCCCCTCGGTGACCGGGTGCATGGCCCGCTAGGCACGGCCTTATTCGAACTCGAATGCACCGTCGACCGACTTATGGAGCAGTCGCGGGGAGTCGAGGACTGGAGGCCTCTCCGGAGAGAATTGAAGCGAAAAGCGATCAGCTCGCGGAAGGAGTTTGAGAGGCTTGCCGCCGCCGGCAAGCTGCCGGACGAGTGGCCGGCCGAAGTGAGGGCCGGCCTACTTCTCAACGAGTTTCGGATCTATCTGGACTTCTTGGAGGCAGAAGCTTCGCTCAACGCCCACGCACCGACCCCCGCCCGCGCCCCCGCCCGCGACCTCGAACTGCCCCCCCCCCGGGGCGGTATCGTACCGCTCTTCAACGAATTCCTACCCGGCCCGCCACTGACTTTCTCCGGCCGTGCCGTGGGGGCCGTCGCGCTTCCAGAGCAGTGGGTCCGCGACGGAGCTTACGCTGTCTGGACAGGACTGCCGGTGGGCGGAGACCCTGAAGGTGACGGGAGCGGGGCCAGAATCCTCACCAGCGATCCGCTGAACGACTCAGGCCTCGATGACTGCACGGTGCTAGTCTGGACCGGAAAGGTCCCGCGGTGGATTGCGGGTCCGCCCGTCGCCCATTCCGGTACTGCCGTCACCCGCCGGACCGTGCTGCGGGGCGATCAGTCCTTCGAGTGCGTTCTCCCCCCCATCGTGCAGACTGAGTACGGTCCCGCCCTTTCCCAAGCGCACCGGTCCCGTTCGGCTTCGAAAGGGAGCTGGGAGACCGGTGGACCGAAGTACGCCCGCCCGACCGATCGGTTCGCCGAGGGGGATCGGGGCAGACGGCTCCGCGTTCTCGGTTATGCGGCCTATGTTATGGGGCCAATCTGAAGCCGCCCGGGAGTGCGCCCCGGTGCGCGTCCGCCCTCCCAGCACGCCGGCGGCCCTATCTTGAACGGTCTTAAAATTGGCCTTTCTTTAGCCGCCTGTTCCGTGGGGGGGGCCCGCGTAGGGGCGACAATCCCCAGTCGATCGTACCCACCTGCAACCCACCGGCGCCGGCACCAACAATGGCCTCTCTCTCCACCGATCCGAGCGGCGGACGCCGGATTCAGTTCACCGGCCCCGACCGTAAACGCCGCACGCTGCGGCTTGGCAAGACGCCTAAGAAGACCGCCGAGCAAGTGAAGGGAATGGTTGAGCGGCTGCTGGTCGCCCGGATCGCCGGCCACGCCCCCGACGACCACACCGCCCGCTGGGTCGCCGGCCTGGACCGGACGATGCACGACAAGCTCGCCGCCGTCGGGCTGGTCGCCCCGCGGACGTCCTCGACGGTGGCGGACTTCGCCGCCGGCTACGCCGCGGGCCGCACCGACCTGAAGGAGACCACTCGCACGCATCTCTCTCGCTCCGCCGAGAGCCTCGCGGGCTTCTTCGGCTACGAGGCTTCGCTGCGGGATGTCACCGCCGCGGACGCCGACCGCTACCGCCGCTCTTTGCTCGACACAGGCAAGGAGGAGAACACGGTCCGCCGGGAGGTCGGGCGGGCCAAGCAGATCTTCACCGCCGCGGTGCGGGCCGAGCTAATCGACCGCAACCCCTTCGCCGACCAAAAGGTGCAGGTGCGGGGAAACCCGGACAAGTTCCGGTTCGTCACCCGCGAGGAGACCGGCCGGGTGCTGGACGTCTGTCCGGACGAAGAGTGGCGCCGGATTGTCGTGCTCGCCCGATACGGCGGCCTACGGGTTGTCAGCGAGCTCGTCCCGCTGACGTGGGGCGACGTGGACTTCGCCGCCGGCAAAATGCATGTCACCAGCCCCAAAACCGCCCACCATGAGGGCGGCGGATCGCGAGACGTTCCGCTGTTCCCGGAACTGCGGGAGCACCTCGACCCGACCGGGAGAAACCTTGCCGACCAAGTGGTCCCGCGGGCCGCCGACGGGGGAACGAACCTCGGCACGCAGTTCAAACGAATCATTAAAGCTGCGGGCCTGGAGCCGTGGCCCAAGCCGTTCCACAACCTGCGGGCGACCCGGCAAACGGAGCTGGCCAATGAGTTTCCCGAGCACGTGGTCTGCAACTGGATCGGCAACTCCGCCGCGGTCGCCCGGGAGCACTACCTGCGGGTGACCGACGACCACTTCAAGCAGGCCGCCGGCGGGGCGGATGCGAACGCACCGATAGGCGAAGAAGCCCCAGGCGACCGCGACGGGGATCCCGCTAGAGATTGGGACGAACCGAATGGAGCGACCTCAGAGGATGCCTGCGGAGCCGAAGGCGACGCAGAATCCGACGCACGGGCGACGCATTTCCCGACGCAGCAGGCAGCGGCGGGCGACGGCACTGCCCGGCACGGTCGAAACCAACCCCTTCCACGCCAACGGCTTACGCCATTTCACGCCGCGACATGCCGGCGCTCGCCATCAACAGCGAATCCCCGACTAGGATTCGAACCTAGACTAACAGAACCAGAATCTGTGGTGCTACCGTTACACTATCGGGGAACGACGGCGACCGCGGCGTCTCGGGAGACGCCCGGCGGTCGGGCCGGGCGCACAGGATACGGCCTTCCAGGCGATCGGCCAACCGACTTCGGGGTCGATTCGTGCAACCCGACACCCGAACGCCGCGCCGGGTTCGGCCGCTCAGTCGGAAACGGGCGCCGCGGCCTGCGGGGCGACGCTCGCCACGGTCGGCGGAGCGACGAGCAGCGCGGGGTTGAGGGCCTCGTCCCCTTCGTCGTTCAGCCAGCCGAACAGCCAGGCGCCGAGGGCGACCGTCAGCAGAATCAGGATCAGGCCGATCGTCCCGGCGATCAGCCGCGAACTGGACCACGCGGGGCCGGCCTCGGCCGCGTCGGTGACCAGCAGTTCCGCCTCCGCGTCAGAGACTTCGTGGGCGTTGGGGGAGAGGACTGGCGTCTGCGAGACGTCCTCCGGGTCGACGACGTGGTGCGGCCCCGGCGGCCGGAACCGTTCCCCGGCGGGGCTGTCGTCGACGGGGCGATCGGCGGCGGGATCGCGGGGGTGCGGGTCGGCCACGGCAACGGCTTTCGGGGATGAACGAGCCCGCGACCCTACCCCGCCCCCGCCCGGCCGACACCGGGGGGTTCCTCACCGCGGCCCCCGCCCCGGGCCTTAGATCGCCGCCCAGCCCACCAGACGGACAGCAGAACCGCGATCAGCGCCAGAACGCCAACGACCGCGATCGCCGCCCCGAACAGCGTCTGCCAGATCGCCCGGAGGACGGGAAACTCATATTGCCGGTCATAGACGAACAAGTCGCCGGCGCCGTCCTCCGCTGCCGGTCGGGTCACGTCGATTTCGAGCGTGTAGGTCCCGGCCAGGACCGAAGGCGGGATCTCGCCGACGGGTAGGCCGCGGGCCAGAAAGCCGCCGGCGTACGGCCTGAGAGGCGAGGAAAAGACGAACTCGCCGCTTTCGCCCCGGATCGTCCACGTGCCGCTCAGCCCTGTCAGGGCGGCGGCGGTGCGGGCGGCTTCCGCCCGTTTCTCCTCCGCTCCGGCGAAGGGGCCGCGTCGGCTGTTCTCCACAGCGACGAGGGTCGCGGCGGAATCCCGCTCGGTGAGGTGCAGCGGCGTGCGGTACCGCCCTGGCCGCGCCCATTCGACCGCCACCCGAGCCCGGTCGGCGTCCTGAGCCGCCTGCCACCCCGCCCCACGGCGGTATCCGTCCGCTGCAATCGCCGCGCCGACGGCCAGAAGCAGAACCGCGACCGCTCCGCAGCCCGTCCGACCGTCGCCCCAGGGGCGGGCGGCCGGAGCAGGCGGCGCGGCGGCGGGACTCACACGTATTCCCGCCGCTGCCGGGACGAGGGGATGCCCATCTTCTTGCGGTACTTCGTGACCGTGCGGCGGGCGAGGTTGTAGCCGTCCTCTTTCAACGCCTCGACGAGAGCGTCGTCGGAGAGCGGCTTCTTTTTATCCTCGCCCTCGATGATCGCCTTCAATTTGAGGCGAATCTGGTTCCAGGAGACGTCTTCGCCGTCCTCGGTGGTCGTGCCGCCGCCGAAGAACTGCCGGAGGGGGAACAGGCCGCGGGGGGTCTGCACCCATTTATCGCTGACCGCCCGGGAGACGGTCGTGACGTGAACGCCGACTTTCTCGGCGATCTCCTCCATTTTGAGCGGGTGAATATGCTCCGGGCCTTTATCGAGGAAGTCCCGCTGGTGCTCGACGATCGCCTCGGTCACCTTTTTGACCGTCTGATTGCGCTGCTCGATGCTTTCGATCAGCCACTGGGCCCCCTCGATCTTCTTCTTAATATATTCTTTCGTCGCCGCGTCCGGGTTGTTGCGGAGCTGCTTAATATAATACTTGCTGATCCGCAGGTTCGGCGTGTACTCGTCCAGCAGGCGGACGGAGTAGTTGCCGTCGTCGTCGCGGTCGAC
The DNA here is from genome assembly GCF_043951915.1 of Alienimonas sp. DA493. Classification (NCBI taxonomy): domain Bacteria; kingdom Pseudomonadati; phylum Planctomycetota; class Planctomycetia; order Planctomycetales; family Planctomycetaceae; genus Alienimonas; species Alienimonas sp. DA493. The sequence continues at coordinate 8,269 of NZ_JBINJD010000177.1, forward strand.
GGCGAGGTCCGGCGTGACGGCCTGGGCCGGAACGCTGCGGAACTCCCGCCCGGGGTGCGGGTTGAGGTGGGACAGCTCCTCCGCGGCGGCGGTGATCGTCTCGAGGTCGTAGCCGGTTTTCCGCTGGATCGCCGGCAGGCGGTTGGCGGCGAGGTCCTCCAGGTGCCGGGAGATCAGGACTTCCAGCTCCTCCCGGTACTCCAATTCGTCGTTGAGTTGGAGCAGCAAGCACTCCTGCACGCTGCGGGCGCCGACGCCGGGCGGGTCGAGCTTCTGGATCAGGCTCAGGGCCCGTTCGGCGTCCTCGTAGGTGACGGCCCGGCCGTAGGCGCTCATCAGGTCCGGCAGGCCGCTTTGCAGCCGGCCGTCCTCGTCGAGGTTCTGGATGAGGTAGGTTCCGAAGGCCCGCACCTCCGGCGTGGTGTCGAAGTAGCCGAACTGCTCCACCAGGCTGTCGTGCAGGCTCTGCGTGCGGGCCGGGGCGTTCGCCATCGCGTCGAACGCCCGGTCGCCGGCCTCGGCGACGCGGTTGGAGGAGGGCTTGGAGCCGCTGGTGTAATTGTCCTCCGGCCAGCTCTCGGCCATATCGACGAGGCGCTCGAAGTCGTCCGCGTTGCCGTCGTCGTTGTCGACCTCCATCGGGCCCTTTTCGGACTCCGACCGTTCGTTCTCGTCCTTGGCCCGTTCCCGTTCGGCCTTCTCCTCCGTCTCGGAAACGGTGCGGTCGCGGTCCTCCACCTCCAGCGTGACGTTCTCCGCCAGCTCCTGATCGACCCGTTCCTGCAGCGCCATCACGGGCAATTGCAGGATCTCCATCGACTGGATCATCCGCGGAGCCAGCTTCATCTGCTGGCTCATCTTCATGGACTGCTGAAGATTGATGCGCACGGCGATCCCCGGGACGGGTCGGTTGAGGGTGGCGGGCGGCGGGAAGGAACGCCGCGGGGCCGGAATCGGCAGCCGCCGGATTCGGCGGACGGTTCAGTGTACCGCGGGGTCGGACCCGACGCGGCGTGAGACGGGACGCGGGGCGGGCCTCACATCCCGACTTTGGCCAACATGTCGCCTAAACCCGGCACGTTCAGATCCTCAGCCTCCTTGGAGATCATCTCCTTGGCGGCGGCCTTGGCCTTCTTTCCGGCGTCGTTGGAGGCGTCGATCACCAGTGTTTGCAGTTCGCCAGCGTTCTCCGGGCCGCTCAGCAGGGCTGGGGCGATGCGGCAGGCGACCATCTCGCCGTGGCCGGTGACGTCCACCTCGACGGCGCCCTCGCCGGCGCTGCCGGTGACGACCATCTCGCCGGTTTTGCGGTGCACCTCTTTGATTCGCTTCTGAATCTCCCCGAAGTTCGAGGCGAGGGCGGCCATATTGCCCAGACCGCCGAGTTTACCGAACATGAGCGAGCGACGTTGCGGGAACGTGAGGGGGAAGACCGGACGACGCGAACGTCAGTCCGACGCGGACGCGGCGGCCGGCGGCAGGGGTTGGGAGGTCACCTGCCGGGCCTCGAACAGGTCGACGGCCCGACGCACGAAGGGGTCGGCGATGTCCTCCGGGTTGACGGGCTCGGGCCGGGAAGCGTCCCGGGCGGAGCGTTCGGCCTTCGCCTCCTCCCGGGCCGTCCCGTTGGCGGGGGCGGCTTCGAGGGCGACGGCGAAGGCGACGGGTTTCCCGACGATCGCTTTCAGCGCCGCTTCGACCACGGGGCGTTTCGCCTCGCACCGATCGGCGGCGACCTTCAGAGCGGCCGGGAACCGCAATTCTACGCGATCCGGCCCGAGAATTGCTAGAGCGGAACTCTCCCGCACCCCCGTCAGGGCGTTCCCGGCGCCGATCTCCTCCTTCAGGCGAGCCAGAACCCGCTCCTCGTTGCCCTTTTCCAGCGGCAACGCGGCCGCGGTCGGGGCCTCGGGTTCATCTGATCTCGGCTCGCTCTGGCCGGAGTCGCTCGGCGGCGCCTCCGCACGCTCCGGCGGCGGCGCGTCCCGCTTCGGGGGCGGGGCCGGCTCAGGGGCGGTGCACTTTTCCTGTAACGCCGCG
>NZ_JBINJD010000178.1:0-10306 GCF_043951915.1 Alienimonas sp. DA493
ACGCTACGCTGGGCGGTGATGGAGAAAGGTTCCGCCCCCCCGCCGGACGCCTCGCCGCCGGGGCCGAAGCTGGAACGGCAGATCGATCCCGCGGTCGGTCGACGGCTGGGGCATTTCGGCGCCGTCGTTCTCGGCGTCAACGCCTACCTGTTCCTGATGCTCGGTTGGATGTCGCTGAGCGGCCCGGGCCTCTCCGGCGGGGGACCGGCGAGCAGGATCCAGTTCTTGCTGATGTCCGCCGCGTTCGTCGCCGCGACGGCGACCGCGTGGCGCGGCTGGGTCCTCACGACGTCGTTGCTGGTCGCCGCCGCGTTCGTCGGCTCCGGCACGGTCGCCGCGGGGCTGCTGATCGCGGGAAGGTGGGCGGCAGGCCTGTTCTGAACCGACAGCGAATGGGTCGGGGGCGCCAATCGCGGTGTCGGCGGGTCGGCGGGTCTGGTATGACAGACGCACACCCTGCTCGGCGCCACTGTCCCCTCCCGGTCTCTTTCGTCCATGGGCGTTCCGCTGTCTCAGATGGCCACGGTGGCCTCGCACGTCGTGCGGCAGAAGTTGAAGGGGAACAAGCGGTATCCCCTCGTGCTGATGCTCGAGCCGCTGTTTCGCTGCAACCTCGCCTGCGCGGGCTGCGGGAAGATCCAGCACCCCAAGCCGATCCTCAAAGATCAGCTCACCCCGGAGCAGTGCTGGCGCGCCGCCGAGGAGTGCGGCGCCCCGATGGTCGCCCTGCCCGGCGGGGAGCCGTTGCTGCATCCCCAGATCGGCGAGATCGTCGCCGGCCTGACCGACCGCGGCAAATACGTGTACCTGTGCACGAACGCGATCCTGCTGGAGAAGAAGCTCGACCTGTTCACGCCGAGCAAGCGGCTCAGCTTCTCCGTGCACATCGACGGCCCCCGGGAGGAGCACGACGAAGCCGTCTGCCGCGAGGGCGTGTTCGACGTCGCCGTGCAGGGCATCAAGGCCGCGATCGACCGCGGCTTCCGGGTCACGACGAACACCACCGTGTTCAACAACGCCGACCCCGCCCGGGTGCGGGAGATGTTCGAACAACTGACCGACCTCGGCGTCGAGGGCATGATGCTTTCCCCCGGCTATCCGTACGAAAAGGCGCCGGACCAGGAGCACTTCCTCGTCGCCGACGAGACGGTGCGGCTGTTTAAAACGATCCTCGCCGACGTCAAAAAGCGCTGGACCTTCAACCAGAGCCCGCTGTTCCTGGAGTTCCTCCGCGGCAACCACGCCCTCGACTGCCACGCCTGGGGTATGCCGACCTATAACCTGTTCGGCTGGCAGAAGCCCTGCTATCTGATGGACGAGGGCTACTGCGACACCTACGAGGAGTTAATTTCCTCCGTGGAGTGGGCGAACTACGGCCGGAACAGCGGCAACCCGAAGTGCACCGACTGCATGGTGCACAGCGGCTACGAAGCGGCCGCGGTGGACGCGACCTTCGGCAGCGTCGGCGGATTGTTGAAGACCGCCCGGGCCACGCTGTTCGGCCTGCCCGCCGGCGCCCCCGGCGACGCGACGGCCCACCGGCCCAGCGAGGCGAAGAAGCCGGCGGGCGAATTGGTGCAGCTGTCGGTCTGAGGGCCTCTGACGGCGGAGGGGGCGGAGCGAAGGGCCGGGACGGCGGCGCGCGGGATGCGTAAAAGCAGCGGGCGTGCCGGGGGCGCGTCGGGGACGCCCGTCCTGTCGGGGGGATCGCCCCCGCGGGGGAAACCCCGGGGGGGGTGGGCGGCTCCCGCAGCGGCGAAGGGGGTTTCCCGCGGTTCGGCGGCGACGGTGCGTCAATAAGGTAAGGGCGTCGGGAGCGGCCCGACTGTCACGTCCGACGCCATTCGCACAGGAGTTTTTACCCGATGAACCTTACCTCCCTCCGCACCGCCGCCGTCGCGGCCGGCGCGGCCCTCTTGACCTGCGGGGCGCTCAGCCTCACGCAGGACGAGGCCGTCGCCGTCCCGCAAGCTGCGGACAGCGGTCTCACGCTGGCCGGTCCCACCGGCGAAGATGTCATTGAAGTCACCCGTCGCGGCCCCAGTCAGATTCGGGCCGGCGAGGAATTCACCTACGACCTGATCCTCAAGAACGTCTCCGACGAGCCGATCCGCGGCATCCGCGTGACGGAGACGACGCAGGGCGTCGAACTGCGGAGCGCGAACAACGAAGCCGCCCAAGTGGACGGCAACCGCATGACTTTCAACGCCGGGCAGCTCGCCGCCGGCGACACCCGCACCCTCAAGGTGACCGCCCGCGCCTCCGAGACCGGCGCGGCCCGCAGCTGCATCGTGGTCGACTACGACCCGGCGCTGTGCACGATGTACGAGGTCGTCAAGCCGGACCTGAAGCTGGTCTGGACGCTGTACGCCGACCGCGACGTCGAGGCCGAGTGCAAACCGTCCGGCGTGTACTCCTGCGACGACGTGTTCATCGTCTATGAAGTCACCAACACCGGTTCCGGCGAGACCGAACCGGTCATGCTGACCCACGACCTGCCGGACGGTCTGCAGACCGACGACGGTCAGCAGACGGTCGAGCAGCAGATGGAAGCCCTCTCCCCCGGCGAAAGCCAGGAGCTGCGCGTGCCGCTGAAGCTGACCGACGCCGCCGAAGGCCAGCAGCTGGACCTCTCCGCCGAAGCGAAGGCCGGCGGCATCACCGCCGACACCGACGTGCAGACGGTCAAGATTCTCGACCCGGCCCTGGACCTGCGGGTCGACGGCCTGAGCCAGCAGTACATCGGCCGCCCCGCCGAGATGACCTTCACCGTCACCAACACCTCCGACGCCCCGGTGCTGAACGCGATCGTCGCCGTGAGCGAACCGGACGGCGTGCGGAACTGGCGGATCGACACCGTCGACTACGACGGCGAATTCGTGAACATCGGCTGCCTGATGCCCGGCCAGAGCCGCACCTTCAAGGCGAACTTCGACGTCGCCGACGCCACCACCGTGGACGTCACCGCCCGGGCGATGGGCTACTGCGTGCCGGAGATCGATAAGAGCTTCGCCGTGGAATACAAAGGCATCTCCGCGATCCTGATCGAGACGGTCGATAAGACGGACCCGGTTCCGGTCGACGGCGAGACCACCTACGAGATCTACGTCAAGAACCAGGGCAGCGCCCCGGACCTGAACATCGACCTGACCGGCACCCTGCCGGACGGTCTGGAGTTCGTGTCCGCCACCGGCGACACCGACGTGACCGCCGACGGCAAGAACCTGAAGTTCGGCCGGATCGACGAGCTCGCCCCCGGCGGCGTCGTCAGCTGGAACGTCACCGTGAAGGCCACCAAGGCCGACAAGGTGCAGTTCAAGCTGCAACTGAAGTCCGACGCCAACCCGGAACCGATCCGCGAAGAAGAGCCCACCACGCTCTACTGAGCCGCCCGGTTCCCGGAGCCGAACGGCTTCTGACTGAGTGCTGAGCACGCGGCCCGCGGGACCTTCCCGCGGGCCGCTTTTGCATGCGCTGCGCCCCCGGCGAACCTTGGGGAGCGCGGCGGGAGAGCGGCTCGGTCTTGACGCGTCGCGCGCCGCGGACCGACAACACGCGTCCCGCGCCTCCGCGATCCCGCCCCTCGGCGATCCCGCACCGATGCACCTTTTTCTGTCCGCCGGCGAGCCCAGCGGCGACCAGCACGCCGCCCACCTGCTGACGGAACTTCGCCGCCGCGATCCCGATCTCAAGGCGGTCGGCTACGGCGGGCCGGACCTCGCCGCCGCCGGGCAGGAGCAGCTCTTCCGCCTGACCGACCTCGCGGTGATGGGCGTGACGGCGGTGCTGCCGCACCTCAAACAGTTCTTCGCCCTGCGGGACCGGGCCTCGGCCTACTTCCGCGAACGGCGGCCCGACGCCCTGCTGCTGGTCGACTTCCCCGGCTTCCACTGGCACCTCGCCAAGGCGGCGAAGGCGGCGGGGGTGCCGGTGATTTACTACCTCCCCCCGCAGATGTGGGCCTGGGCCCCATGGCGGGTGCGGAAGGTCCGCAAGCACGTCGACCATCTGCTCTGCGCGTTGCCGTTCGAGCCGCAGTGGTACGCCGACCGCGGCGTCACCGCCGAGGCCGGCATCCCCTGCGAGGACGTCGGCCACCCGTTCTTCGACGAGGCCGCCGGCAAGCGGCTGGACGAAGCCTTCCTGAACGAGCGCCGCGGCGCCCGCACCGTCGGCGTGCTGCCGGGCTCCCGCGACCGGGAGGTGGAGTCGAACGGCCCGATCCTCGCCGCCGCCGTCCGCCGGCTGGCGGCGCTGCACCCGGACGTGACGTTCCGCGTCGCCGCCTACAAACCCGCCCACGCGGTCCGCTGCGGGGAGTTGTTCGCCGGCGTGTCCAACGTGGAAATCTGCACCGACCGCACCAGCGAGGTGATCGAACTGGCCGACTGCTGCCTGTTCGTCAGCGGGTCGGTCAGCCTGGAGCTGTTCGCCCGCCGCACGCCGGGGGCAATGCTCTACCAGACCTCCCGTCTGAAATACTGGGCGCTGGAGAAGTTGATCGTCAGCGATTCGATCACGCTGCCCAACCTGTTCGCCGGGGAACGGCTCTACCCGGAGTTCTTCCCGCCCAGCGCCGACTGCCGGGAGGTGACCGAGATCGTCCGGTTGATCGACAACTGGCTCAGCGCCCCGGCCAGCTTGGCGGCGGTGCGGGGGCGGGTCAAAGCGGCCGCGGACCGCACGGTGAAGACCGGGGCCGCCGCCGCCGCCGCCGACGCCGTGCTGCGGGCCGTGCAGGGGTCCGAGACGGCCGGCGTCGTGCCGTTCCGGCGTCAGGCGGCCTGAGCGCCGGCCCTCGGGCGCCGTGTTCCAATGCTGGTTGGGGCGCCGGGGGGCTCGTAGGATCGGCGGGACCCGATTCGTCCCCGCTCGCCGGTCGCGTCCGTGTCGCACCCCTCTGCGTTGAAGTTGTCGGTTCCCCTGCTGTGCGGGGCGCTCGTGACGTGTTTGTGCGGGGCGGTCGCGGCGGCGGGCGCCGCGGAGCCGCCGCCGCGGTTCGTCACCCCGATCACGCGGGACGCGCTGGACGGCGACGCCTTCGCCCAGTGGGTCGACGGCGTCGAAAGCCTCGTCCCCGGGAGCGAAGCCCGCGACGGCGCCAACGCCGTCGTCTGGACCCAACGGCAGCCCTCCGACTGGCGGGGCATCACGTTCGGCGGGCGGCTCGCCCCCGGTCCGCGGCACCTGCGGATCGGGCTGACCGAGCCGATCGCCGCGGGAACCGTGCTGGCCCGCGGCGGGGGCCGCCTCAGCGTGCTCAAGGCGGACGCCCCCTATCCGGGCGACCTCGCCGACGAGTCCCACTGGCTGCCCGCCGAACGCCTGATCCCCGGGGGCGGCGGGCCGGTCGCGGTCGGAACCGCGGAGGCCGGTCGGGAGGACTTCGCCTGGTGGGTTCTGCCCCCCGGCACGACGACCCGGGCCCTGCGGTTCACGCACGTCGCCCGCCCCGTCGAGTCCGACCCCGCCGGCTGGCTCGGCGGCGTGTGGGTTCTCTCCGAACGGGTCGCCAACCTCGCCCCGCAGGCGACCGCCACCGCCGACGGCCGCCCGGAAGCCGCCGGGCTGGTCCTCGACGGCCAGCACAACGACTGGCAAACCTGGTCGAACGCGGAGATCGGCAACGACGCCGACCCCGTCGTCAGCCCCGACCGCCCGGAGACCCTCACCGCGGCCTGGAGCCGCCCGGTCCGGCTGGACGGCGTGTCCCTGCTGTGGTCCGGCTTCGCGGCCGTGACCGTGGAGGCGTTCGCCGGCGGGCCGGACGACCCGGTCGACGGCGCCGCCGACGCCCTCTGGCGGACCGTCGCGTCCGCCGACGACCTGGAAACCTTCTACCCCAAGCCCCTCGGCCCGAACTGGCTCGCCTTCGACGCCCCCGTCGAAACCCGGGCGCTGCGGCTGCGGATCACGGCCGGCTCGACCGGCGCGCACGGCCACCTGGACCGGCACAAGAACGGCGGCCGCCGCGTCTGGTTGGGCGAGCTGGCGGCGCTGACGGACCTCGGCGACGCCCCGCTGTCGTCGGTCCTGCCCCCGCCGCCGGAGGAGAGCCGCCCGCCGATCCCCGTGCGGTTCTCTCTGGAGAAACCCGGCGTCGTCACGCTCGTCATTGAGGACGAAGCCGGCCGGCGGGTGCGAAACCTGATCGCCGAAACGCCCTTCGAGGCCGGCGAGCACACCGTCTGGTGGGACGGCAGCGACGACCTGGCCCGCGATCTCGACGCCCCGCAGCACGGCCTCTACCACATCCCCGTCCGCCCGGTCGCCCCGGGGACGTATACGGTCCGCGGGCTGGTCCGCGATCCGCTGGCGCTGAAGTACGAGATGAGCGTCTACAGTGCCGGCAAGCCGCCCTGGCGGACCGCAGACGACACCGGCTATTGGATGACGAACCACACCCCGCCCGGCGCCGCGACCTTCGTGCCCGGCGCCCGCACCGCCGACGGGCAGCCGCTGATCTTCCTGGGCGCCTACGTCTCCGAGGGCGGCCACGGCCTGCAGTGGGTCCGCGAGGACGGCGTGAAGGTCGGCGGGCAGGGCCACGTCGGCGGCACCTGGGTCGGGGCGCCCACCCTGACCGCCGACCTCGGGGCGAACCACATTGAGGGCGATTTGTGCTACGTCGCCTCCGTCTGGGAGGGCGCGCTCTCCATCGACGCCAAAACCAAGACCTTCGCCGATCGCAACGTCGTCAAATTCAAACTCGGCGACGACCCGCTGATTAAAGAGCGGAACGCCGCCGACGCCGCGGTCGAGGAGCTGGTCGGCTTCGACGGCGGCCGGCAGAAGTTCGTCCTGATGGACGTTGCCGCCCGCGACGGCCGGATGGTTCTCTCCTTCCCCCGCCAGCACGAACTGCGGGTGTTCAATTTAAAGACTGGCGCGCAAACCGGCGCCGTCTCGCTGCACGCCCCCCGCGGCGTCTGCTTCGACCCACAGGGCCGCCTGCTGGCGATCGGCGGCGACCGCGTGCTGCGGTCCGAGTGGACCGGCGACCCCGCCGACGTGCACTGGCGGGACGTCGGCGCCGACGGATTGGAAGACCCGCGGATGCTCGCGACAGACGCCGCCGGCCGCATTTATATCAGCGACCTCGGCTCCGCCCACCAGGTGAAGGTCTTCGGCCCGGACGGCGCCTTCCTCAAAGCGATCGGCACGCCCGGCGCCCCGAGCGTCGGGCCGTACGACCCCACGCACATGAACCGCCCCCACGGCCTGACCGTGGACGGGCGGGGCCGGGTGTGGGTGACCGAACGCGATTTCCGCCCGAAACGCGTCAGCGTGTGGGACCCGCGGTTCGATCAACCCGGGGACGCCGAGTTGGTGCGGGCGTTCTACGGCCCCACCGAATACGGCGGCGGCGGCGTGCTCGACCCGCTCGATAAAACACGGTTCTATTACAAAGGGATGGAGTTCCGCCTCGACTGGGAGACCGGCGAGGACCAACTGGTGCGGGTCTTTAATCGCCCGCCGGAGTGGGCGGCGTCGCACTACGGCCCCTTCTCGCCGGACACCCCGCTCTACCCCGACGGCGACGCAACCAATCGCTACTTCACCAGCTGTTACACGACCAGCCCCACCGGCGGCTGGCCGGCGGCGTTCGTCTGGAAGGACGAGCCCGAGCAGGCCCGGGCCGTCGGCGGCCTCGGCTCCGCCCACCACTGGGATTTATTGAAGACCGACCCCTTCGCGGCCCGCTGGCCGGAGGGCGTGGACCCCCTCGGCCCGTCGCACAGGAACTCCGCCGTCTTCCATTGGGCCGACGAAAGCGGCGACGGCGTCCCGCAGCCGGAGGAAGTGGAGATCCTCCCCGGCCGGTGCGGCGGCGTGACGATCACGAAAGACCTCGCCGCCGTCTTCGCCCGGCTGGACGGACAGGTCGCCCGAATCCCCGCCCGCCTCGACGCCGCCGGCGTCCCGCACTGGGACGCCGCCCCGGTCGTGCTGATCGACGGCGCCCAGGGCCCGGCCTCCAGCGGCGGCGATCAGGCCCTCACCCTGCAATCCGAGCAGAACCCCGACGGCTGGACCGTCTGCACGAACGCCCCGGCGCCCTTTTCCAACCACGGCCTCGGCGGGGCGAGGAACGGCGAACCGCGGTGGAGCTACCCCAGCCTGTGGCCCGGCCTGCACGCCAGCCACGAGGCCGCCGTGCCGGACCGCCCCGGCCTGATCGTCGGCCACACCCGCCTGCTCGGCGGCTGGATCGCGCCCCCCACGCCGGACCGGCCGGCCGGCGAGCCGATGTTCGTCGTCAACGGCAACATGGGGAACGCCTACGTCCTCACCGCCGACGGGCTGTTCGTCGGCACGCTGTTCCACGACGTCCGCACCCGCCCGGTGTGGGGGATGCCGAAGGCCGTCCGCGGGATGGACGTCACCGACGTCTCCCTGCACGACGAGAACTTCTGGCCCAGCGTCACGCAGACCGCCGACGGGACCGTCTATCTGGTCGACGGCGCCCGCACGAGCCTGGTGCGGGTGGACGGCCTCGATTCGGTCCGCCGTCTGCCGCCGACCACGCTGGAAGTAACCCCCGACGACCTGAACGCCGCCCGTCGGTGGTTCGCGGAAAACGAACGCCGCCGGCAAGCCGGGGCGATCCGCACCGTGGCGACCGTGCCGCTGACGGACGCGGCCCCGACAGTCGACGGCGACCTGTCCGACTGGCCGGCGGACACGCGGTGGGCGGTGATCGACCGCCGCGGCACCAAGGCGAACTTCAACAGCAACTCCCGCCCCTACGAGGCCGACGCCGCCGTGCGGATCGCGGACGGCGCCCTGTTCGCCGCCTACCGCACCGGCGAGAAGGACCTGTTGAAGAACGCCGGGGGGGCGCCGCAGTCCCTGTTTCAAACCGGCGGGGCCCTGGACCTGATGCTCGCCGCCGTCCCGGAAAGCGACCCGACCGCCGAACGCCCCGTCGCCGAGGGCGACCTGCGGTTGCTCGTCACCCGGGTCGACGGCGAAACCCGGGCGGTCCTGTACCGCGGCGTGGTCCCCGGCACGGCGGAGCCGGTCGGCTTCAGCAGCCCGTGGCGGACGATCACGCTGGACGAGGTGACGGACGTCAGCGACCGGGTCGACCTGGCCGACGACGGGACCGGCAACTTCGAGGTGCGGGTCCCGCTGGATCTGCTCGGCTGGAATCCGCAGCCCGGCGAGACCTACCGCGGCGACCTCGGCCTGCTCCGCGGCAACGGCCGCGAGACGACGCAGCGGGTCTACTGGTCGAACAAAGCGACCGCCATCACCAGCGACGTCCCCAGCGAGGCGGAGTTGCAGCCGTCGCTGTGGGGCCGCTGGGAAGTAACGGCGGAGTGACGCGGGCGGCCGAGTCGCCCGTCCGTCAGGGCGCCCCCCCGCCGCCGGCCGCCGCGTCGTCGAGGGGCTTAATCCGGACATTCCGCCACATCACCACGCCGGCGCCTTGCCCCTGATAGGAGTGAACTTGGAGCGCCACGAACCCGGACTTGGCGCCCCGGCGATCGGTCAAGTCGGCGATCGGCTCGCCGTTGAGGTACGTTTTGATCTCGTCGCCGCGGGCTTCGACGCGGAAGAGGTTCCATCCGCGATTATTAAAGGCGTTCTGTTTGACGTGCCGCTCCCGCGGGACGAGCCAGCCGCGACCGGTGCCTTGGTCGTAGAGGTAGCCGGCGCTGCCGGGGCTGGACATCACGTCGACCTGCGGGCCGTAGACGATCTCCCGTCCGCCGTCGAACTTTACGTTGGAGCGAATCTGCACGCCGCTGTTGAAGTCTCGGGTGGACAGTTTGCACTCGAACTCCAGCACGAAGTCGCCGTAAGTCTTCTCGGTGCAGAGGTACGTGCTGGGGCTGCCGGCGGCGGACCGGCCTACGATTGCCGGGGCGCCGTCCACCTGCTCGACTTCAAAGGTCGCCGAGCCGCTCCGCTTCTCCCAGCCGGCAAGGGTTTTGCCGTCGAACAGCTCGACAAACCCGTCGTCCCCGCCCACCGGCGGGGGACCGAACCGCAGCGGCACGGGCTCGCCGCTCTCGGGCGTGAAGGTTACGTTGCGCACGCGGAACTCTGTCTGGGGGGCTTACAACGCGACCGCTCCGTCGACGCGGCCCAGTTCCTCGGCGGTGCAGGTCGTCACTCCGTTGACGCGGATCGTGACGCTGCGGTCCGAGGTGGTGCCGATTTCCAGGTCGTTCCAGCCCCGCACTGTCACCGGGGCGATCCTAGTGCGTCCCGTGGTTATCTCTAGCGGTAGCCGCAGTGGCGGAGGTAGTTGCGGCACTGCTCGGGCGGGAACAAATCCAAGACCTGTCCGCAC
>NZ_JBINJD010000179.1:0-10292 GCF_043951915.1 Alienimonas sp. DA493
GGCCGATGATAGTGCCCACAAGTGCGAAAGTAGGTGTCGCCGGTTCCTGACGCCCCCGAGCCCAAAGCTCGGGGGCGTCTCTTTTTGCGCGCTGCCCCACTGACGGCCTCCGTTCGCCTCCTACACGGCGTCAGAGGAGTGCGGTCGCCCGTTGCAGCGATCACGCTGGAGCGGCCGAACCGCTTGCGTCGCCGCGGCGTCCGGGTACAGTGACGATCCCAGCCGCGGGTGTAGCTCAGCTGGTAGAGCGTCAGCTTCCCAAGCTGAATGTCGCCGGTTCGAATCCGGTCACCCGCTTCACACGAAACGGCCGCCCGTCGTCACGACGGGCGGCCGTTTTACGTTTCCGAGCGCCGCTTCTGCGGCGTTCAGCCTTTGCTCTTGTCCTTGGCGTTGCCGGTCGGGACGGCCTTCTCCAGGTACTCGATGATCTTCCCGGCGACGTCGACGTTGGTCGCCGCCTCGATGCCTTCCAGGCCCGGCGAGGAGTTCACCTCCATCACGACCGGGCCGTGGTTGGACCGCAGCAGGTCGACGCCCGCGACGTTCAGGCCCATCTCCTTCGCGGAGCGGACGGCGGTGCTGCGTTCCTCCGGGGTGAGCTTCACCTTCTCCGCCCGGCCGCCGCGGTGCAGGTTGCTGCGGAACTCGCCCTCGGCGCCCTGACGCTTCATCGAGGCGATCACTCGCCCGCCGACGACGAGGCACCGCAGGTCGGCTCCGCCGGCCTCCTTGATGTACTCCTGCACGAGGATGTTCGCGTTCAATCCGCGGAACGCTTCGATGACGGCCTCGGCCGCTTTGCGGTTCTCCGCGAGCACCACGCCGACGCCCTGCGTGCCTTCGAGCAGCTTGACGACTAGCGGGGCGCCGCCGACCAGATCGATCAGCCCGCCGATGTCCTTCGCGGAGTTTGAGAACCCCGTCACCGGCAGACCGATGCCGGCTCGGGAGAGCAATTGCAGGCACCGCAGCTTGTCCCGCGAACGGCTGATCGCCTGCGACTCGTTGCAGGGGAAGACGTTCATCATTTCGAACTGACGGACCACGGCGGTGCCGTAGAACGTCTGGGAGGCGCCGATCCGCGGGATGACCGCGTCGATCCCTTCCAAGTCTTCGCCCTGGTAGAGCACCCGCGGCCGGTGGGACGTGATGTCCATGTAGCAGCGGAGGTAGTCGACCACGCGGACGTCATGCCCCCGCTGTCGGGCGGCGTCGCGCAGGCGGCGGGTCGAGTAGAGCCCCCCGTCGCGGGAGAGGATGGCGATCTTCATTTCAGACGGCGGGGCGGCGGAGGAACGGCAGGGAGGCGGTCGGAGGAACTGTATCGGCGGCACGATCGCACACGCGGCAACCGGACGCGGAAAGGACCGGTCAGAACGGCCTTGCCGTCGCCTCGGTCGGCGCCAGAATGCGGCCAGTGCCTCGCTGACGCGGCGGGGCGGGACATTCGGCCCGCGAACGAGTCGGCCCTGGCGCCGACAGTACCGGGATACACATTTTTGGAAAGGAGGTGGTCCACGATGTCATCCGACAGACTGTCCTACGACAGTAACAGCCAGCGAGGTGGCGACGCCTAGCGGTCCACCGGCGGGTTGTCCGACACGGGCAGCCACCTCCTCGCCCCGGTCCCTGCACCTTAGCGTCGTGCAGACCGAGGATCAGAACTCCCGACCGCGACGAATCTGAGCGTTCGCGAACCCCGGCTTCTGCTCCGGCGAGCTGTACCGGCCCCGGCCGGCTCCTTTTCAGGAGTCGGCCGGGGTTTTTTCGTGCGCGGCGAGCAACGCCTCCACGGCGGCCCGGTCCGGCAGGGCCTCCCGGTTCCCAAGCTTCCTCACCTTCAAGGACGCAACGGCCGCCGCGAACCGCACCGCGGCGGAGGGCGGGCGGCCGTCGAGCACGGCGAACAGCAGACCGCCGCAGAAGCAATCGCCCGCCCCGCAGGTATCGACGGCTTCGGCGGGGAAGGCGGGAACGAAACCGCTCTCGACCCCGTCCGGCAGACGGGCGGCGTACCAGCAGCCCTGCGAGCCGTTCGTCACCGTGACCAGACGCGGACCCCGCCGCAGCAGCGCCGTCGCCGCCGCAATGGGGTCGCGAGCGTCCGTCAGGCGGGGGAACGCCTGAGCGGGGAGGTTCAGAACGGCGGCCAGTTCGATCAGCTCCGCCGGCTTCTCCGACGCGCCGAGGTCGACGCTGACCCACCCGCCGGCTGCGTTGACCGCCTGACAGGCCGCGACCGCCGCGGCCCCCGGCCAGCCGTCCGTGTGCAGGACGTCGACGTCCGACACCGCATTCACGACCCGCTCCGACGTGAGGGAGGTCCCGTCCGGCCGCACCGCGGCCAGCGAGCGCCGGCCCGTTCTGGCTTCGACCCAGACGTGGGCGAACCCGGTCCGCGGGGCGGTGCGGCACAGGTCGGCGTCGAATCGCAGCCCCGCCGCGTGGAGGTTCGCCTCGATCGTGCGCCCGTCCGCGTCGTCGCCCCACGTGGAGAGGACCGTCGCGGGTGGTCCGCCCAGGGCGGCCAGCTGGGCCAGCGCCGTCGGCGCCGGACCGCCGACTTGCACGGAGGCCGCGGCCGCCGTCGCCTTCTGATCCGGCCCGGGCAGGCGGGGCAGGATCAGCTGGTGATCGACGACGGTCAGCCCCAGGCCGGCGACCCGGACGGAACGGGCCGGGGCGGCGGGAGCGCTGCGGGCGTCGTCAGGAGGGTCGGTCACCGGATCAACGGGGCGTGGGGAGAAATCGAGGCGTGAGCGACGGCGACCGGGCGGCGCGGTTTAGACTACCCGGTTCCCCTCCCTCGCTCTCCGCCGCTCGGCCCGCTGTCATGTCGTCCCTCGTTCCGCGTCGTTTCTTCAACCCCGCGACTGACGATCAGGCGGTCACTTGGCTCGATTACGCCGCCCGCGTCGGCTATCTCGCGAAAGGGTTGGTGTACGGGCTCGTCGGCCTATTGGCGGGCCGGGCGGCGTTGGAGGTCGGCAACTCCGCCCCGGGGCAGGACGAGGCCTTCGCGGCGATCATGGACGCGCCGTTCGGCCGGGTGATTCTCGGCCTCACCGCGGTCGGGATCCTCGGCTACGTCGTCTGGCGGGCGACGCAGGTGATCCTCGATCCCGACGGGAAAGGGGACGGTTGGAAGGGGTGGATCATCCGAGCCGGCTTCGCCGTCAGCGGGCTCTTCTACCTGATCATGGGCTTCCAGGCGGCCACCTTCGCCTGGCGGGGCACGACTTACGACCCGGGCGACGCCGCCGCGGGCGCCACGGGGTCGGAGAAGGCCACCGGGCTGATGCTCGGGATTCCGTTCGGCTGGATTCCGGTGATGCTCGCCGGGGCGGTGTTCGTCGGCGTGGGGGTCCACCATTTTTACCGGAGTTGGACCGCCAAGTTCATGAGCGACTACGACCACACCGAAATGAGCCGTGCGGAACGCAAGGCCCTCCGCCCGATCGGCGTCATCGGGCTGGCCGCCCGCGGCGTGACCTTCCTGCTGATCGGCCTGTTCCTGATGCGGGCCGGCTGGCGGCAGAACGCCGGTGAGGTGAAGGGGCTCGAGGGGGCCTTCGCGGCGCTATTGAGCTACACGTACGGCTGGCTCGCCCTGGGGGCCCTGGCGGTGGGGTTCGTGCTGTACGGCGTGTACTGCGTCAGCCGGGCGAAGTACCGGCGCTTCGTGGAGGGCGAGGTCTGAGGCGCACGAAAAACGACCGCCGCGACCTGGTCGCGGCGGTCGTCTGACAGGAGTGAACAGGGGCCGGAGCGCGGGGCCGCCGGCCCCGACTCTCAGCGGACCGGCCCGGGCACGGCCCCGGCGAGTTCTTCGTCCCGCTCGTCGGTTTTTCCGCCGTGGCCTTCCGTCAGCTCCACCGCGGCGTAGCCGCCGCGGGACTTGAAGTAGAATAGCAGGGCGAGGAACGCGACCAGCATCAGGCAGGGGAACAGCGCCACGTCCATGAGGGCGGCCTGTTTCCCGGCGCCCTCGGCGTCGGCGACCGTCGCGGCCTCGGCCTCCGGCAGGTCGCCGACCAGCGTCGGGTCGATCGCCTGGTAGTCGCCGAAGACCCAGGTGGTGGGCTGGGTGACGGTCTCCGCGACCGCCGGGGCGGTCTCCTGCAGTTCGTCGACGGAGTTCGTGTCCGCGAAGTAGCCGAGGAAGACGGCGCCGACGGTGCCGACCGCCAGCATGCCGGTGCCGCCGACGGCGTTCAGCGTGAGGGCCCCGCCGCGGGGGGATTGCTCGGCGGTCACGCCGAGCGTGGTCGGCCAGAAGAAGGTCTTGCCGACGCCGTAGATCGTCGCGGCCAGCAGCACCATCGCGGCGCCGTCGGCCGTGGACAGCAGCACCAGACCCACCGCCGCGATCGCGCTGCAGGCGGACAGCAGGCCCAGCGGGCTAATGCGGTGCACAATCGGCCCGGCGAAGAACCGCAGGACCATCATGATGGCGCTGGTGTAGACCAAGACCCAGCCGGCCCGGATGCCGACGTCCTTCATCACCGGTTCCAGCAGCGAGGTGATCCAGCTGTCGGTGCCGAGCTCCGTCGTCGCCAGCGGGATCATGATCAGCAGGATGGCGACGACGATCGGGTTGCCGAACGCCCCGCGGACGTAGGCTCCGAAGCCGGCGGCGATCAGGGCCGCCAACACCCACGGCACCGCGGCGTGGATCTCCGTGTCCAGCAGGGCGCCGGCGACCCGGGTGAGTTCCAGGAAGATCATGCTGGAGACGATGAAGGCGCCGCCCCAGCCCAGTTCGGCCAGCATCTCCCGGTAGGACACGCCGGCGGCGACGCGTTCGTTAATCGGGAACTTGCAGGTCAACATCAACGCCCCGTACACGAGCGTCGGCAGGAAGATCAGGGCGACCTTGTACTGCCAGTTGACCGGCACGAGCAGTTCGCCGTCGGCGCCGTATTCGCCGAATAGACCGTCCATCCCCAGCACGATGATCCCGCCGAGCACCAGGCCGCCGGGCCAGCCGGCGTGCAGGATGTTCAGCCACTTCGTCTTCTCCCGCGGGAAGAGCGTGGCGACGACCGGGTTGATGACCGCCTCCACCGCCCCGTTGCCCAGCGCGACGATCACGTTGCCAACGTACAGCGCCCAATAGGCGCCGTCCGCATCGCCCATCATGCCGGGGCCGAAGATCGTCACCACGGCGCTGAGCACGTGGCAGACGAACGCGAACGCCATCCCCGTGCCGTAACCCACCTTATCGATGAACAGGCTGCCGAGGATGATGCTGATCGCGAACGGCCAGAGCCCGGCGCCGAAGATTTCGCCCTTCTGGTTGCCGGTCAGCCCGTAGGCGTCGCCCCACTCGTCGATGACCAGCGCCCGCACGATGAAGCCGAAGGCGGTGGTGATCAGGGCGATGAAGCAGGCCCAGAACAGCCGTTTGCGGTTGGCGTCGGAGAGCGCCGGGTCGGCGGCTGGGGCGGGCGCCGGGGCGGCGGCGGGCGGGTCGGTCGTCATACGGGGCGGGCGGGCCGTGCGAGCGGGCGGCGAAAGACGATCCGCGGGCCACAGATCGGGCCCGACGAATACGGGACGCCGGACGGTAGCCGCCGCGACGGTCGGCTCACAACGGTTTCGCGGGGATTCCCCGGCGCCGCAGCCCGGGCCGCCGCCGCTTGATCCGCCGGACCGTCAGAATCGGTCGGCTCGCGGGCGTCAGCGGTCGAGGTGCAAGGCCGAACCCGCGTAGCGGGCCCGCACGCCGTGCGGCAGGCAGATCGCTGCATCCCCCGGCGTCAGGGCAGCGAGTCGCTCCCAGTCCGTGCGCCCCATCCGCCGCTCGGGCCAACTGGCCCGGCGCCAGGCCCGTCGGAGCGCCGCCCGCCGGGCCGGCTCCGGCAGGCGAAGCAGCGGTTCGGCCCGCAGCGTCATTCGCTGCGCCTCCTGAGCGAGGACGGCGTCGCTCAGTACGGCGTCCGCCAGACCGGCCGTCGCGGCCGCTTCGTCCCGGGCCGCCGCCGCCAGACGCCCGACCGCCTCCCGCACCCGCGGGTTCAGTTCCTCCAATCTCGGCAGCACGTCGAGACGCAGTCGGTTCCGGGCGTAGGCGGCGGTCGCGTTCGTCGGATCGTCCCGCCAGGCGACGCCGCATTCGGTGAGGAAGTCGCGGGCCGCGTCCCCGCTCAGACCCAGCATCGGTCGGGCGACGAGCGGTCCCGCCGTCTGTCCGCCCGGCGATCCCGGCAGCGGGCCGAGCGCCGGGATGCCGGTCAGGCCGGCGACGCCGGTGCCACGGACGATCCGTAGCAGCACGGTCTCCGCCTGATCGTCCGCCGTGTGCCCGGTGAGCACGAACCCCGCCGACCGGCGGTTCGCCGCCTCCGCGATCCAGCCGTACCGGGCTGTGCGCAATACGGCCTCGGACGCCCCCGGCCCCCCGGCGTGCTGCCCGGAGAGAACCTCGCAGTCCCACCGCCGGGCGTGCTCCGCGACATGAGCCGCGTCGGCGGGGGAGTCCGGCCGCTGGCGGTGGTCGAAGTGAGCCGCGATCGGCGTCAGGTCGGTCCCGTCGTCCCGCAGTTCCACGCAGGCCCGCAGCAGGGCGAGGCTGTCGCCGCCGCCGGAGCAGGCGACCAGGACCCGCCCGGAGACGCCCAGGTCCTCCACCGCCGCCCCGACGCCGGCGACGAACGGATGCCGCTGCGTCATCGGGCGGCGAGGGCCGCGAGAACGCGGTCGGCGGCGTCGACGCCGCTCCCCGCCGCCGCCGGCAGGCCGACGCCGTGCAGGCTGTTCCCCGCCAACTCCAAGCCCGGCAGGTCCGCCAGTCTGCCTTCGACGGCCGCGACGCGGTCGAGGTGCCCGAGGTTGTACTGCGGCATCGCTCGATCCCACCGGCTGATGCGGGCGGAGTTCGACGCGGCGTCCGTCCACCGCACGTTCAGCAACCGGGCGAGTTCCCGTCGCGTGGCCTCCAGAATCCGCTCCGGCTCCGCGGCGGCGGAGCGGTCCCGGTTCACCCCGCCGAGGAAGGTTCGCAACTGGACCCACCCCGCCGGCGCCCGGCCGGGGAACTTGCGGCTGGCGAAGGAAACCGCGAACGCCGACAGCCCGTCCCCCTCGCCGGGAGCTGTCGCGTCCGACCGCAGCGCCTCCGGCACGACGAGGCCGAAGGCGTCCAGCGGGCGGCCCACCTCTTCCTCCCGGTGCAGCGTGTTGACGATCAGACTGGAGGAATACTCGATCGCCCCGAGGTCCGCAGCGAGGTCCGGCTGATCGTCCGTCAGCAACCCCGCGGCGACGCGGGCCGGCAGGGCGAGGACCACGGCGTCGAACCGCTCCTCCGCGGTCGTTCTGACCCGCCAGCCGGCGCCGTCGCGCCGCACAACGGTGACGGCCTCAGGGCGAACGGCGACGCCGGCGTCCGCCAGCGTGCGCATCGCGGCGGTCGCCACCGCCCCGACGCCCTGCCGCGGGGTGATGAACAGCGAATAGCGGGCGCCGCCGTCGGCCTTCGCCCCGGCGTTCGGCTTCCGACCGGTCACCCGGCCGCGGGCGCGTTCGTCCTCAGCGAACTGCGGCAGGCAGGCGGCGAGGCTGAGACGTTCGGGATCCCCCGCGTAGATGCCGGCGGCCAACGGTTGGGCGAGCCGCTCCAGCACGCCGCGGCCCAACCGCCGACGCACGAAGGCCGCGACGCTCTCGTCCCCGGCACTCTTGTCCCCGGCGCCCCGGGCCGCCGGCCCGCGCGGCCGCAGCGGTTCGGTCAGCAGACGGGCCTTCTGCCAGAACGTGAGCGTCCGCGACCGCAGCGTCGGCCCCCAGCGGGACGGCGCCAGCAGGGTGAACCCCTCCGGCGCCCGCTCCGGGCCGCGCTTCGTCCAGACCAACGCCCCGCGGGGGGACTGGTTCGTGCCGATCAGCTCTTCACCCAGACCGATTCGTTCGCAGAACGCCGTCAGGTGCGGCGGGCGGGAGAGGAACGAATCCGGCCCCAGCTCCCGCACGATCCGCTCGCCCCCGTGCTCCTCAAGCAGCGTGCGACAGGCTCCGCCTGGCGGCCCGGGCTCGAACAGCGTCACCTCCGCGGCTCGGCCACGATCTTTCAGCCGATCGACCAGCCGCACGGCGGCGGCCAGACCGCTCACCCCGGCGCCGACCACAGCGACACGCACGGCGCCGGGCTGCTGCTCGACGGCCTGCTCCGTCACCGGGCCGACAGGTCCGCGACGAGCTTCACCAATCCTTTCACCGCCGCGGCGTCGTGCGTCGGCAGCAGACCGTGACCGAGGTTGAAGATGTGTCCCGGGCGTCCGCCGGCGGCGTCGAGCACGGCGGCGGTTTGCCGCTTCAATTCGGGGAAGGGGGCGTAGAGGGCGGTCGGGTCGAGGTTTCCCTGCACGGCGACGTCGTGCCCCACCGTCGCCCAGCCGTCGGCGAGATCGACCCGCCAATCCAGCCCCACGCACTCCGCCCCGCACTCCGCCAACGCGGGCAGCAGGGCCGGGTTGCCGGTGAGGAAGTTGATGACCGGCCCGTGCGGCCGCACCGCCTCGACCAGCGCCTTGGTGTGCGGCAGCACGTAGCGGCGGTAGTCGCCCGGGGAGAGGGCCCCCGCCCAGCTGTCGAAGATCTGAACCGCCTGGACGCCCTCGGCGAACTGCCGGCGGAGGTGCTCCGCGACGGCCCGGCCGATCTTCCCCATGAAGGTATGCCAGCGATCGGGATCGCCGTACATCAGCCGCTTGGTGTGCTCGTAGTGCCGGCTGGAGCCGCCCTCGATCGCGTAGCTGGCGAGCGTGAACGGACATCCGCCGAAGCCCAGCAACGGCACGTCCGCCGGCAGCTGGGCCCGCACGGCCCGCACCGTCTCGTAGACGAAGCCGAGTTCGGACGTGTCCTCCACCTCCCGCACCGCGTCGACGTCCGCCGCCGTGCGGGCCGGGTTGCCGATTACTGGGCCGGGATCGTAGGTCAGCGAGAAGCCCAGCGGCTCCAGGATCGTCGGCAGATCTGCGAACAGGATCGCCGCGTCGACGCCCAGGATCGCCTGGGCGTCGAGCGTCACCTGGGCGGAGAGGTCCGGCCGTTTGCAGAACTCTTCGAAGGCATAGCCTCGACGGACGGCGGCGTATTCGGGCAGGTAGCGCCCGGCCTGCCGCATCAGCCAGACGGGCGTACGTTCCACCGGTTCCCGCCGGAGCGCCCGCATCAGCAGGCTGTTCCGCAACGGATCGGGCGCGGCGGAGTCGGCGGCGGGCATCTTGTCGGGAGCGGGCACGGCCGCATCCTAACGCCCCGTCCAGTCGCGGCACCCGTGGGGACGCCGTTCAGGAGCCGGCGACCAATAAAACCGGACGGATCCAGCGATTCTCCCTCCAGAAACGTATGACGGGTTGACGGGGCACGCCCCCAGGGACCTACGTTCCGCAAGGGCGGCGAAATCCCGTACCTCCGGCGCTTCCGCTTCGGCGGGGCCCGGCCGAGAACCGACACCTTACCCGTTCGCTCGAACGGGAATCCGATGACTCCGATCCTCGATGATGCCGCCGGCCTGCTCCGGCTCAAGACTTACACCGACGCGTGGCGGTTGGGCACCGGTCTGCCCTCCTCGCTCCCCCCGGGGGAGTACGCGGTCACCGGACGTCGGCTCACGCCTTACGGGTTGATCGTCGAGGTAGTGGGAAGCTACCGCGTCCGGTTGCCGCTGCCGGCCCACCGCCTGATGGACGACTCCCCGACGAGCCTCGCCTCCGCCTACTGAGCGGCGGTCGCGACGTCATCGACGCCGCCGAAGCCCCCTGGTCCGCGTTCCTGACGGAAGTAGACGATTCGGGAACGAACCGGACGGGTGGGCGCTCGCCCGGAGTCGCCCCACGAAGGACGACCCGGCCACCCGTCCGGTTGCTCCCGAACTAGCCAATGCGCCTGGGGCGCTTAGGTAAGAACCGGACGGGTGGGCGCTCGCCCGGAGCCGCCCCACGAAGGACGACCCGGCCACCCGTCCGGTTGCTCTCGGACTGATCGGCGTGCCTCGCGGCACTGACAGGAGAGGAAGGAAACGGCGTGCCGAAGCGGCGCCGACTCCGGGGTGAATCGTCCTAAACTCCTGACAGGTTTGACGATAAGGAATCGGAATACCGGTCCTGGCTGAGACCAGCGCTCGTTTTCGTCGCGGGGGGCGCCGTGAGATCGGGCAGCGACGCGGCTCGGCAGGGCAGGGGAACGAGTTGCCGGAAGGCGCGGCGGGGGAACACGTTGCGAGGGTCGTGCGGTCGCACATAATGCCGGCATGAATGACGGCTCCGACCCCGCTTCGTCCG
>NZ_JBINJD010000017.1:0-57416 GCF_043951915.1 Alienimonas sp. DA493
GGGACGCTGCGGGTGCTAGCAGTGAGTCCCCGCGGCGGTCACTCGGCCTCGTAGGCGCCGCTGAACATCGTCAGGGCGAGGTGGGCCGGTTCGCCGGGGCCGGGGGTGCCGACGAAGCCGATGCCGCCGAACAGGGCGTTCGACACGTTCATCGTTTGGCCCTTCACCCGGCAGCGGGCGCTGAAGGGCTGATCGATCAGGGCCCGACAGAAGCCTTCGACCTCCACGCAGGCGACCGGATCGACGGAATCCTTCTCGCGGCCGGAGCCGGGGCAGACCTTCGCCATGGTGACGACGCCGAACAGCAGGCCGTCCTCGGTCGCCCGGCAGTCGCCGGCGACCTCCAGGGAGCAGCCGGCGTGCGGCACGGTGCAGGTCGCGGTGAAGGAGCCGTCCGGGCTGACGACGATCGTGACGGACTGGTCGTTCAGCGTGCGGGTCCAGCGGCCGACCGGCAGGCCGGGGTTCGCTTCAACCGGCGTCGCGTAGGCGGCGGGGGTGGCGTAGCCGGCCGGGGCGGGTTCGACGGCGGCGGTCCGCTGCACGCCGTACAGGCCGGCCGGCTCGTAGGCGATCGGGTAGGGGGCGACGGGGGCGGCGAGCGACGGAGCGGCGACCCAGCCGGGGCAGCGGTCGGTCGGCTCGCAGGCGCCGCGGAGCTCGCACGGGCTCATTTCGCCGCCGGCCGGGGCCAGGGCGAGGGCTTCGCACACGGGGGTCTCGCAGACGGGGGCGGCGCAGGCGGCAGTCGCGCAGACGGTTCCTTCGCAGACGGTCCCCTCGCAGACGCCGTTCGGGCAGGGGCCGCCGTCGCAGGCGGCGCCGCGGCAGGTCGTGCCGCAGGCGCGGGCGCACTCGGCGGCGCACTCGGACAGCTCGCTGGCGGCGCTGGTCACGATGGTGGTGAACTGCTTGGCCACCACCGCCCGCAGTCCGCAGGCGGCGGTGCCGCAGACCGAGCCCTCGCAGGCGGCGGTCTCGCAGACAGCGTTCTCGCAGGCGGTCGGGGCGCAGGCGGTCGGGGCGCAGGCGTCGCTGGCGGCGGCGCAGACGGTGATCGGGCAGGCGGTCCCGCTACAGGCGAGCATCCGCTTCGGGGCCGGCGGGGCCGATTCGGAGGTGGCGGAGCAGACGGCCACGGCGGTCGCGGGCACGACGACGTCGCAGGTCGCCTTCGGGCCGGCGGCGGGGGCCGGAGCGTCGCAGGCCTCGGCCTCGCACTTCGCGGCGACGATCTTACAGACGTCGTCCTCCACGACGTGCGTGAGGCCGAGGGGCTGAAGGACGAGCTTTAGGGCGGAGGACGTCTGGATACCATCCACGTTGATCGTCACTGGCGAGTCGATTTCGTTCCCGGTTCGCTGCAAGTCGGAGGGGTCGACGCAGAGGTTGAAGCCGTTCGCGTTGGCCAGATGACGGAAGAACTTCGCGAGCGGCACTTCCTCCATGTGCAGGCTGATCGGCCGTTTGAGAGCCGCGACGATGGACTTCTCAACCTCGGACAGCGCGCAGCTCGAGGCGGTCTTGTCGCAGACGGCGCCGGTGCAGGCCGTCTTCTCGCAGCAGCCCATCGCCTCGCAGCAGGCGGAGCCCGGCCCGGTGCAGGTCGCGGGGCAGTCGGCGGTGGGGCAGGCCCCGTCGGAGAACGAGGCGAGTTGGAGGCGGAGTCCGGACGCGGTGAGCGTGGCGTCGGGGGCCTCGACCTTCACGGTCCGCTTCGCCTTGGACGGGCAGGCGCCGCAGGAGGGCGGGGCGGCGGCGGTCAGCGACGCCGTGCCGAAGCCGATCGCGAGAACGGCGGCGAGTTTCAGGGCGTTCATCAGTCTCTTCCTTGAGACGGGAGGCGGGTGGGTCGCGACCTCGACTTCCGGTTCGGGCGCCGATCGGGGGGTCGCGCCGGGGTCATCGCACACGATCCCTCGCGCGCGAACCCCGGGTTCGCGTCTCTCACCGTTCGCCGCGGAGACGGGGCCCGCGCAGCAAAAACGCCGTCGCGTCCCGGGGGACGCGACGGCGAGGAATCGAGGCGGCGCTCGTACGGGTCAGCGGATGATCAGGCTGAACCCACTGCCGCCGTAGCCGCGGCCGTATCCGAAACCGCGGTTGTAGAAGCCCCGGTTGTAGCCGAAGCCGCGGTTATACAGACCGCTGCCGTAGTACCGGCCGCCGTACAGGCCGCTGCTGAACCCGCGGCGATAGCCGTAGGGCCGGTAGCCGGAATTGCGATAGCCGTAGCCGTAGGAGGGCCGAACGCCGTACCCGTAGGACGGGCTGATGCCGTAACCGTAGCTCGGCCGCACGTTGTAGCTGTACGGACTGTAGCTGTACCCGCCGGTGTTGTAGCCGATCCGCAATCCGCCGGCGTCGGCGGGGGCGGCGGAGCCGAGGAGGGCGGCGCCGGCGACGGCGACGGACGCGAGGAGAGCCTTCATGGGGGTTGATCTAGGTGGGGAGGATCGAGCGGCGAATCTGCGGTCTCTGCAAGGGATTCCCGTGGGAACCCCTTCGTGAGGCAAGTTCGGCGCCAATTGGCGTTGCCACGGCAATTCCGTCCTCCCGCCGTCCCCCGCCGGTCGTCCCGCCGCCGGAGCGGTCGCCGAACGTTCAGGGGCGATCGCCGGCGACGGTCGCCGGCGCACGGTCGTTCTCCGCAGCCTCAGCCGGCGAAGGCCCGGCGGGCGCAGCCGGCGGCCCCGACCACGCCGGCGTCCGCCCCCAGGGCGGCGAAGCCGACGTCGAGGTGCTCCGCGACGGTGGGGAAGGCCCGCCGCTGGACCTCGCGGCGGAGGGTGTCGAGGAACAGGTCCCCGGTGGTGGTGCCCGGTCCGCCGAAGGTCATCGCCCCGGCGAGCAGCACGCTGTCCGGGTCGATCGTGTGCAGGATGGAGACCGTGCCGACCCCCAGCAGGGCGGCCGTCTCGGTGAGGATGTTCAGGGCGAGTTCGTCCCCGTCGTCGGCGGCCTCGCAGATGAGCTTGGGCGTGAGCTTCGTCCCGCCGGCGAGGCGTTCGTGCATCAGCGACTCGCCGCGGTCCACGTCCAGCGCGTCCCGGGTGCGGGCGACGACGCCGCGGGCGCCGCAGTAGGCCTCCAGCGTGCCCCGCATGCCGGTGCCGGGGTGCACGCGGGCGTCGGGGTTGCAGTCGATGATGATGTGGCCGCACTCGCTGCCGTGGCTGTGCTCCCCCTCGATAACGGCGTCCCGCAGGATGATCCCGCAGCCGATGCCCGTGCCGAGCGTCCAGAGCACAAGGCTGTCCGCGTCGCGGCCGGCGCCGGACCAGTACTCGCCGTAGGCGGCGGCGTTGGCGTCGTTCTGGAGCGTCGTCGGCTTGCCGAAGCGGGTTTCGACCGCCTCCCGAATCGCCCAGTTCCGCCAGCCGGGCAGGTTCGAGGGGCACAGCAGCGTGCCGGTCTTGAGGTTCATCGGGCCCGGCGTGGCGAGGCCGACCGCGGCGATCTCCGCCCGGTCGACGCCCGCGTCCTCCAGGGCGGCGTTCGCGGCGGCTTCGATCCGGTCCAGCCCGGCGTCGGGGCCGAGTTCCTGCTCCGTCGGCACCGACCCCTTCCCGCGGACGACGCCTCCGGCGTCCACGACCGCGGCCTTGATGTTGGTGCCGCCCACGTCGATGCCCAGCAGCGGCGGGCCGTCCGGGGTGGTCAGGCCTGACAGGGGCATAGGGGGCTCGGCGGCAACCGGGGGGGAAAGGAAAGCGCGCGAACTCTACCGAGCCGCCCCCATCGCTTGAAGGGCGACCCCCACCCGCGGCGACGGAGCGGGGCGGCCGCTAAGATCGGGCGATCGCGTTCGACCCCTCCGTTTCGTCCACGCTTTCGTTCACGCCCGTCCGCATGTCCCTGTCGTCCAAGTTCGCCCGGGCCGCCGTCGCGGCGACGCTCACCGCCGCGGGGACCGCCGTCGGCTACAAGCTGACGACGCGGGCCCTGCGCGGGCGCTACAGCTTCGCGGGGAAGACCTGCGTCGTCACGGGCGGCTCGCGGGGGTTCGGATTGGTGATCGCCCGCCGGCTGGTGCGGGCCGGAGCGGCGGTGGCGATCTGCGCCCGCGACGCGGATCAGGTCCGCCGGGCCGCCGACGAACTCGCCCGCCGGGGCGAACCGGGGCGGGTCGTCGGCGGGGTCTGCGACGTCTCAAACCGGGAGGACGTCCGCCGGTTCCTGAAGACCGTCACCGACGCCCTCGGGCCGGTCGATCTGCTGGTGAACAACGCCGGGCTGATCTCCTTCGGCCCCGCCGCGTCGCTGACGGCCCAGGACTATGAGGACAGCCTCGCCACGCACTTCTGGGGGCCGTACTTCTTCACGGAGGAAGTCCTGCCGATGATGAAGAAGCGACGGAGCGGGCGGATTCTGAACGTCTCCAGCATCGGCGGTCGCGTCCCGCTACTGCACGGCAACGCCTACACCGTCGGCAAGCACGCCCTCGTCGGCTACAGCGAGGGCTTGCGGATGGAGGCCGTGAGGCACGGCGTGTACGTCACCACCGTCTGCCCCGGTCTGATGCGGACCGGCTCCCCGCGGCATGCTCTGATCCGCGGCAAGCACGAGGCGGAGTACGCGGGCTTCAAGATTCTCGACAGCCTGCCCGGCCTCTCGTGTAGCGCCGAGCGCGCCGCCGACGCCGCCCTCGAAGCGGTGAAGGAGGGCCGCGGCGAGGTGATCGTCCCCGGGCCGTTCTCCGCCGCGGCGACCTTCCACGACCTGTTCCGCAACTTCAGCCTCGACCTGCTCGGCCTGTTGGGCCGCACGATGCCGGACGCCCCCGGGCCAATCGGCGATCAGGTCACCCCCGCCCGCCGGGGTTACGAAGTGGAGACCCCGCTGACCCGCTCCGCCCTCACCGGCCTGACCCAGCGGGCCGCGGTGCGGAACAACGAGGTCTGACGCCGGCTAACCGCCCTGCGCGAACGCTCGTTCGGCGGCCTGCCGGCGGCTGACGGCGTCGTTGCCGTTGCGGGCGTCGAACCGGGCGGCGAGTTCGTCGGCGGCCTTTCCAAAGGCCGCGGCGAGTTCCGACGGCCGCACGGCCTCCGCCGGACTCGGCACCGGGAAGTCCTCCGGCAGGCGGAACCGGCGGGGTTCGTCCGAGTCCTCCGCGAACGCCTCCAGCGCCGCGCCGGCCGCGGCGAGGTACTCCCGGCGGTTGTCGTCGGAGACGGCGCCGACCGTCCCGGCGGTCCGCCGCAGCAGGCCGGGCGCCTCCCCGGTCTCCCCCAGCCGGGCGAGGTAGAGGAAGTGTTGGGCGGCGCAGAAGGTGAACGCCGGGAACCGGCGGAGGGCGGCGAGCCCGAGGCGGTGCTGCTCCGCGGCCTCCGCGGGCCGCCCGAGGCGGAGCAGGGAGGCGAGGACCTTGCTGTGGGTGCGTTCCGGCTCCTCGGCGCAACTCAGCCGTCCGCCGAGCAGCGGGGCGGCCCGCTCCACGGCGCCGGCGTCGTCGCCCAGCCGCACGGCGTGGGTCACCGACTGGCTGGCCTCGCAGGCCCGGCAGTCGCTCAGCGGGTCGCGGGGGGCCTGCTCGAAGCGGGCGAAGGCGGCCCGGGCGCCGTCCTCCTCGCCCAGCAGCCAGAGGGCGTTCGCCCGGTAGTTCTCCGCCGGCCGGGGGCTGAACCCGTGGGCGGCGCAGCGGGCGGCGAAGTCGTCCAGCACGGACATCACCCGCTCCCGCGGGAAGGCGACGTATTCCGCCAGCGCGTCCGAGAGCCACTTGTACTTCCACAGCAGCCCCGGCCAGAAGATCCACGGGGCGTCCGGCTCGCGGTCCGCCTCGGCCAGCACGACGGCGAACGGCGCCAGCGCCCGATCGAACAACTTGGCGTGCATCGCCGCTTCCCGGACCAATTCGAGCCGGAACTCCATCCGCAGGCCCACGGGCAAGCCGGCGGCGTCGGCGGCCTGCACGACGCTCTCCCACAGCGCCACCGCCGCCGGCCCGTGCGGGGCCGAGGCGGCCAACTCCAGCGGGACCGACACTTCGGGGGGCAGGCCGTCGGACATCGCACCGCGCGGTAAGGGAGAACCACCGACCGACCCGCCCGACGGGCGATCGGTTCGAGTCGCAGGTTATCCCGCGCCCTCACCCGGCGCCCTCGGCGAAGGCCCGCGCCTCCGCCCGGCGCCGGGTGAACACGTCGTTGCCGTTGCGGGCGTTGAACCGGGCTTCGATCGCGTCCGCGGCTGTCTTGAACTGCGGGGCCAATTCCGAGGGCTTCACCGGCTCCCCGGCGTCCGGCACGGGGAAGCCGTCGGGGAAGGCGAAGCGTTTCTTCCGGTCCGACTTGGCGGCGACCGCTTCCAGGAAGGTCTCCGCGGCCCCGAGGAACCGCCAGCGATCGTGATCGGAGACGGCGGGGACCGAGCGGGCGAACCGCCGGAACACCCGGTCGCCGGTCTTCAGATCGCCGACGCGGGTGAGGTAGTCCAGGTGCTCCGCCGCCCGGGCGACGAACTGGGGGAAGCGTCGCAGGGCCTCCAGACTGACGCGGTTCCGCTCCGCGGCCTCCTCGTGCCGGCCGAGCCGGACCAGCGGGGCGAGCAGCACGGCGTGGGTGTTCTCCGGCTCCTCGGCGCAGGCCAACCGGCCGGCGGCGAGCGGCTGGAACCGCTCCACGGCGCCGGCGTCGTCGCCGACGTGCACCGCGAACTGCACCGCCCGGGCCGTCTCGCAGGCGTGGCAGTCGCTGAGATCATCCCGCGGAGCCTGCTCGAATCGCCGCATCGCCTCCGCGGCGGCGTCCCGGTCGCCCATCAGCCAGAGATTGTTCGCGCGGTAATTCTCCGCCGGCCGCGGGGAGAACCCGTGCGCCGCCGCCCGAGCGGCGAAGTCGTCCAGCACGGCGAGGATCTTCTCCCGCGGGATCGCGGCGTACTCGCCGGTGGAGTCGCTGAGCCACTTGTACTTCCACAGCAGGTCGTACCAATCGACCCAGTCCGCGTCGGGATCGCGGTCGGCCTCGGCCAGCAACGTCGCCCAGGGGGCGAAGGCCCGGTCGTACTGCTTCACGCCGTCGGAGGCGGCCGCCTCGACCAGTTCGGCGCGGAAGCCCATCCGCACCGCCGCCGGCAGCTTTGCGGCGTCGGCCCGGGCGACGGCGGTCTCCCACAGCGCCACCTTCGCCGGCCCCTCCGGCGCGTAATAGGCCATTGCCGACGCTTCAAACACGTCGGGCGGAAGTTCGTCGGGGTCGTACATCGCGGAGGCGCTCCGTTCTAAGTGCTCGGGGAGGCGTCGGCGCCCGAGGGAGCGTCCTCGCCGAACGCGAACGCCTGATCCCGCCGCCGCAATCGCACATGAAAATCGTTGCCGTTTCGTCGGTCGAAGGCGAGCGAAAGCCGTTCCGCCTCCGCGTTCATCGCCGCGATCAGCGGCGCCGGGTCCGCCCGCCCGGCGTCACCCGCCAAATCGGCGAGCGGATCGCCGTCCGGCCACGGCAACGCCGGGGGCGCTCCCGCCGCCGTCAGCGCCTCGAGCGCCAGCGCCGCCGCGGTGAGGAACTGCATCCGGTCGTCCGGACTGACGTTCGGGAGGTAATGCACGGCGCGGCGCAGCAGTTGCCGCAGGGCTTTCGTCGCCGAGTCTGCGCACAGCGCCGGGACGCCGCCCCGGGTGAGCACATGCGCCAAGAACGTCGCGGTCAGCCCGGCGACGTGGACGCGGTGCGGCTCCGCCTTCAGAACCCGGACGGAGGTCCGATAGAACCGGACCGCGTCCTCGTCGTCCCCGTTCAGGGCGAACGCCCGCAGCGCGAACGGCTCCATCAGGCCGTGGCAGATGTACCGCGTGCACTTCAGGCGACCGTCAATCAGCCGTCGGCCGGTCTCCCGGACGCTCGGCAGGTCGTCGCTGTACCAATGAAAGTAGAGCCACTCCCGAACCCGGCAGTGTTCGCACCGGGCGAAGTGACCGCTCCAGGGGTTCGACATCCGGTCCAACAGGTCCCGGGCCCGGTCGAGCTCGCCGGTGGCCAGCGCGAGGTTCAGCCGGCCGCTGAGGATTTCCGCTTCGGCCAAGCCCTCCGCTGCGCCGCGGCGCGCGAACTCCTCTTCTAACTCCCTCAGACGTTCGAGGGGGACGTCCGGGAAGCAGGTCGCCCCGGTCAGGAGCGTCGGGAAGGTGACGATGAGTTGGCCGCCGTCGTCGAAGCGGGCCGGATCGGCGTCGACGTCCTGCAACAGCCGGGGGAACAGGGCGAGGGCGACGTGATATTGGGAGGTGAGCATCGCCGCATCCAGCTGGGCCAACCGGGCCCGAAAGGAGGCGACGTCCTCGTTGGCAGCGTCCGCGTGGCGGGCGATCTCTGCGAACGCCGCCGTTCGTGCCGGCCCGGCCGGCATCTCCTCGGCGTCGTCCAGCCGCTGCTCAAGATCCTCGTGCATGTCAAATATTATGCCGATCGGCGTCGCTCGATTCGATCTCTCCCAAAGCGAACGCCCGGTGCCGGCGGTGATGGCGGAGGTGGAAGTCGTTGCCGTTGCGGCGATCGAAGGCGCCGGCGAGGGCTTCGGCCTCCGCGGTCATCGCCGCCGCCAGCGCGTGCGGGTCCGCCTGACCCGCGCGGCCGGCCAGCGGGGCGAGCGGGTCGTCGGGCGGCAGCCGCAGGGCGGGGACGGCGTCGAACTCCGCCAGCGCCCCGATCGCGGGGGCGGCGGCAGTCAGCAGCTCCATGCGGTTGTCCGGGCTGATGCCCTCGCTCAGGCTCGCACAGCGGACCAGCAGCCGCCGGAGGGCGACGGCGGCGTCCGCGACGGGGAGCTCGTCCGTCCCGCCGCGGCGGATCAGGTGAGCGAGGAACCCGAGGCTCAGCCCCGGCATCACGACCCAGAACGGACCGCTCCGCATCCCGGCGGCCGCCGTCCGGTAGCGCCGCACGGCCTCCGGCAGGGCGTTGCGCAGGGCGAGGGGGCGGAGGATCAGCGCCTCCCGCGGGCCGCAAAACTCGAACCGGGTGCAGTGCAGGTCGCCGTCGATCAGCCGCCGGACGAGCCGCAGCACGGCGGGCTGATCGTCGGCGCACCAGGGGAGCATCAGTTCGTGCCGCAGGCGGCAGTGCGGGCACTCGGCGAAGTGCCCGCCCCACGGGTTCGACATCCGCCGCAGCAACGCGGCGGCCTTGTCCAGATCGCCGGTCGCGGCGGCCAGCCGGAACAGCCCGCCGGCGATCTCCGAGTCGTGCCGGCCCGCGGCGGCGGCCCGGGTCGCGTAGTCCTCGCCCAGTTCCCGCAGCCGGCGAAGGGGGATCTCCGGGAAGCTCGTCGCCCCGCCCAGCAGCATGGGGAAGGCGAGCAGCAATTGGCCCTCCAGGGCGAAGCGGCCGGGCTCCGCGTCGGCGTCGGCCAACAGGCGGGGGAAGGCGGCGAGGGCCACGTCGAACCGGTTCGTCATCACCGCGGCGTCCAGCAGCCCCAGCCGGGCGTTGAACGCCGCCTCCGCGTGCCCGCCGGCCTCCGCCTGCCGGGCGAGGTCCGCGAAGGCGTCCACCCGGCGGGCGTCGTAGGGCCGCTCCGCGGCCTCCTCCAGCGCCCGGTCCAGCGCGTCCGTCACCGGTCGCTCCCCGGCCGCGGGTCGGCGGAGGCTTCGGCCTGCTCCCAGAGTTCCCGCAGCCGCTCCCGCCGGGCGGCCGGCACGCGGTCCACGCCGCTGCCGGGGCCGAACACGAACGCCCGGTTCCCCGCCGTCTCCACCGCCAGGTATTCGTTCCCGTTCCGGGCCGCGAAGGCCTCGTCCAGCCGGTCCGCCTCCGCCAGCAGCGGGGCGACGACTTCCGAGGGCCGCCGTTGCGGCGGGCCCCCGGTCGGATTCCCGGACGGGCCGTCGGCGGGCGGCTCCTCCCCCGGTAACGGCAGGGGCGCCGGGGCGTCGCGGCCGGCGGCGGCGAGGGCTTCGCAGGCGAAGCCGCACGCCTGATAGGCCTGCCCGCGGAAGCTCGGCCCCATGCCCGGCGCCGTCCGCAGCAGCCGGCGGACCCGGGTCCGCAGCCGGGAGACGTCCTCGTCGCTCATCCGCTCGGGCGTGCGGGCGAGGCGGCGGGAGGCGTATTCCGTCAGCAGGATATCCCCGAACAGCCACGATCCGCTGCGGGCGTCGGCCTCGGCGAAGTTCCGGTCGGCCTCCTCCTCCGCCCCCGCCCAGATCAGCGGTCGCAGGGACCATTCGAGGAAGGAGCTCCGCCACATCCACGCCCCGGGAACCTGATTGGCGATCACCGGCCGCATCGCCGCCAAGGCCCGCTCCGGCTGGGCCGTGTAGATGCCGGCGAGGGCCTCGGCGTCCCAGGAGGGCGGCAGCCCGGCGGCGGCCCGGGCCCGCTTCATCGCCACGCACAGGGCCGGCACCGCTTCCAGATTGCCCAGCGTGCCGCGGGCGTGCAGGCGGGTTTCGTACATGTCCGCCTCGTCCCCGCCCAGCGTTTCCACCCGGCGGGCGAAGTCGTCCAGCAGCGCCTCGACCCGCTCCCGGGGGATGGAGGGGTAGCGGGTGGTGTACCGCAGGACCTCGGCGTAGGCGGTGAGGAGCCGGTCCGGCGGGGAGCCGTCCGCGGCGGCGGCGTCCGGATCGGCGTCGAAGTCCGCCAACAGGGCGGCGAAGGTCGGCAGCACCCGGTCGTCGCCCAACTCCGTCCCGGCAGCGGCGATCAGCAACGCCCACCGGGCCCGACGGACCCGGCCCGGATCGCCGGCCGCCTCGGTGCGGCGGGTCAGATCCGCCAGCGCCGCGACCTTGGCGGCGCCGGGAGGCATCATCTCCAGTTCGAACAGTTCGGTGAGGAACGGGTCGAGCGGGCTCCCGGCGGCGGCGTCCGACTCAGCCATCGGCCCCCCCGCCGTCGTTGGCGGGGCCGTTCCCGCCCACGCCGCGGCCGTCGACGGCCGCGGCGATCAGGCCCAGCAGGCTGTCGCCGAACAGTTCGAACTCCGCCTCGCCCAGCGGGTAGTGGCCGAGCATCAGGCTTTGCACGTACAGCAGCTCGACCGCCGTCCGCACCGTGCCGCGGGCCACGGCGCCGTTTTGCTCGTCCGGGGTGGAGGCGGTCGCGGCGAGGTTGCGGACCAGCGGGTGAGCCCAGTTCAGGCAGAGTCGCGGACCCTCCACCTGCGGGCGGGCCTTTTTGATGTCCTCCAGCACGCCGCCCCATAACTCGCCGGCGTCCTCCTTGCTCCGCTCGAGGTCCCGCAGGAAGCTGGCCTCCTCCCCGATCGCGTACAGGGCCGGCAGGGTGGCGGGCTCGAACCGGCGGACGTCCGGCGTGCAGTCCAGCGGGGCGAGGGCATCGGCGGCGACGCTCAGCAGGTCGGAGGCGGCCTCCCAGGCGGCGTCGTCCAGCTCCCCGAACTCCTCCGACAGGTCCGCCGCGGTGACCTTCTCCGCCGTCACCGGCAACGTGTCCGGCAGCGATTCGAGCAGTTCCTGCTCGTCCGTGTAGCAGGCGTTGATCACCACCAGCCCCTGGGCGCTGGCCACCGGGGCGAGCTGCCGGAACTGGTCCATCGTCGCGGCGAACCGCAGCCGGTCGTCGGACCGCTTGCGGATCTCCTCCAACCGCAGTCGGCCGGCGGTGGTTTCGAACGGCAGCCAGTCGGCGGCGAGCTTGCGGAACTCCTCGTCCTCCACGGCCAGCCGTTTGACGGCCCGGTAGTGTACGTCGATCAGCCGGTGCAGACGGTCGCGGTCCTTGGCGGCCCAGCGGAGCAGCGTCCGCCGCAGGCTCATGCCCAACTCCTCCCGGGCGGCGGCGAGGTCGGCGTCGTCTCGCAACTCCTCCCGGCTGGCGGTCGGGTGCAGGCCGTCGGCGTTCAGCACGCAGGTCACGAAGAAGGCCCAGTCCGGCAGCAGGCCGTCCGCCTTCTCCGAGAGCAGCATCCGCTTCAGATAGACCCGGTGATCGCCGGTGCGACTCCGCACCGTGGATTCCGGCCGGACCAGCGCCACGCCGCGGACCTTGCCGGCGTCGGACCGGATCGGGAAGGCGTCGAGGAAGGTCTTGCCCAGCGCCCCCTCGGCCCACTCCAGCAGGCCCTCGCGGTCGGCGGGGGAGTCCGTGGAAAAGCGTTCCCACGGCGGCTCCTCGTTCAGCGGCTCCTCCGCGGCACCGTGCTTGAAGGTGACGGGGAAGGGCAGCAGGGACCCGTAGCTGGCGGCCCGCTGTTTGACGACCTCCGGTTCGAAGTGCTCCAGCCGGTCCTCGCGGGCCCGCAGGAACACCTGCGTGCCGGGGGCGAGGTCCGCATTCAGCGTGCGGACGGTGTAGGTGCCGTCCGCCCGGCCGCGCCACTCGACCGGTTTGGCGCCCGGCTCGACGCTGCGGGTGACGGCGACAATCTCCTCGGCCACCAGGAAGCCGGCCAGCAGGCCGATGCCGAAGCGGCCGATGAACGACTCTTCCTGCAGGTCCCCCCGCTTGGCGCTGCGGCCGATCTTGGCGAGGAACTCGTGCACCTCCGGCTCGGACAGGCCGACGCCGTTGTCCCGCACGCTGAGGGTGGGCGGGTGCGCGACGCCGTCCGCGGTCGTGCGGCCGGGCAGCAGTTCCAGGGTGACGCGGCCGTCGGACAGGGCGAAGTCGTCGTCCTTCGCCGTGCGGGCCGTCAGCGCGTCCACGCCGTTCTGGAGCAGTTCCCGCACGACGACTCGCGGGCCGGAGTAGAGGTGCTCGCTGAGCAGTTCGATGACGCCCCGCAGGTCGACTTGGAACCGGTGGTCGCTCGGGCCGACGGCTGCGGCGGCGGTCGCGGGGTCGGCGGGCGCGCTCATGGGGGCAGGGTACGAAAGGGCGGGACGGCGGGCGTCGGACCCGGGTAGGATAACGGGCGTTCGCCCCAGGGGACGCCCGCCCGTGTTCGCTTCCGCCGCTCTGTCCGTTCTTCTCGTCGCCCTCCCGGCCCCGCCGGCTCTCGGCGACGGCGGCACGGTCGACCCGCCCGTCGCCCGCGGCGGCGAATCGGACGCAACGATCCAGCCCCGCACCGTCCTGCTGATCGCGGGGAAGGACGACTCCCACCCGCCCGGCACGCACGAGTACGCAGCGACCGTCCGGGCGCTGGCGGACTACCTGAAGGACTCCAACGTCGGCGAACGGCTGGCGATCGAGACCGCCGTCGGCTGGCCGGAGGACCCCACGGCGCTGAGTCGGGCGGACTGCGTGTTCCTTTACTCCGCCGGCGGGGATCACGACGAGAAAGACCACCCGCTCCTGGTCGGCGACCGCTGGAAACAGCTCGAAACCGCCGCCGCCCGGGGCTGCGGCGTGGTGTTGCTGCACTGGTCCACCTTCCTGCCGGACCGGCTGGACGCCTCCGCGATGAAGGTCGTCGGCGGGCGGTTCGACTACGAGGGCGGCGACGGCCCCCGCGGCTGGGAGAGCCGCATCGACTTCGCCGAGCCGACCGTCGCCGTCACTGCGTCGCACCCGGTCACGGAGGGGGTCGAACCGCACGCGCTGCACGACGAGTTCTACCACCATCTCGCTTTCCCCAAATCGAAGGCCGGCTGGACGCCGCTGCTGACCGCCCCGCTGCCCGAGGACGACGGCACGACCTCTGAACAAACCGTCGCCTGGGCGCTGGAGCGGGCGGTGAACTCCGGCGGGCCGACGCACCGCGCCGTCGGCTTCACCGGCGGGCACTTTGAAAGAAACCTCTCCGAGGCCGATGAGGACGGCGAGCGGGACGACGGCGACGGGCCGAACGCGGACCACCGGCGGTTCCTGCTGAACGCGATCGTCTGGGCCGCCGGGCTGGAGGTGCCGGCCGGCGGGGTGCGGACGTTCGACGAGCTGTGGACCCCGGTCAGCCGGGCCGACGCCATGCTGCCCTACGAGACCGAACGCGAGCCGGACTGGTTCGACGACCGCGTCCGCCGCATGGATCCGGGGCCGTTCTACTTCAGCAGCCTGACGCTGCCGGACGGGGAGAAGATTCTCAAGGGGGTGGCGATCACCGTGCCCGGCGCCCGGCCGGCGGAGCACCTGCTGGTTGACACCCTCACCGGCGTGGCCCGTTGCGGCTGGGGCGGGCGGTTCCTGGAGCACAGCGACCGCCGGTTCGGCCTGATCGAACTGCCGAAGGTCGGCGGGCAGTGCGTCTGGCGCCTGCCGAAGTCCGCCCGCTGGACTGTCGAAGACAAGGACGGGACGCGCGAGCCGGCGGCGGTGCGGTACGAGGCCCTCACCGCCGACGGGCCGTTCGTCACGCTGCACTTCACGATCGCCGAGGAGCCGGTCCGCTTCGTCGCCGACGTCGCCGGCTACCGGTTCGAAACCGGCCCCGACGGGGCGAACCTGTCCCCGCCGGCCGACGGACCGATGTTGCGGGTTCTCGACGAACCCCTCCCGGACCTGCCGACCGATCCCGCCGGCCGCTGGGACGGCCCGCTGGTCACCGCCGGCCAGTTGGGCGAACCGGTCCCCGAGACGGGCGGCGCCTTCGTGGTGGATACGGTGGAACTGCCTTTCGAGAACCCGCACGAGGCCCTGCTGTATCTGTCCGGCCTCGGCTTCACGCCGGACGGCACGGCCTACGTCGCCGCCGCCCACGGGGATGTCTGGCAGGTGAAGGGGCTCGGCGGGGACCTGTCGGAGATCGAATGGCGGCGGTTCGCCACCGGGTTCTACCAGCCGCTCGGCCTGACGGTGCGGGTCTCGCCGGAGGGGGAGGCGGAGATCTTCGCCCTCGGCCGCGACCGCATCACCCGGCTGGTCGACGTCAACGACGACGGCGAGGCGGACGTCTACGAGAGCTTCAACGCCGACCTGGACATCCTCGGCCAGCCGCACGCCTACGCGATGGGGCTGGAGACCGACGAGGCGGGCAACTTCTACTTCCTCAAAAGCGGCTCCGGTCAGACGAAGCAGGGCGGGTGCCTCGTGCAGGTGACGGCCGACGGGACGGAGATGAACGTCGTCGCCACCGGGTTCCGGCACCCCAACGGGATCGGGTTCTGCCCGGACGGCTGCTCCGTCGCCGGATTGCTGACCGCCGCCGACAACGAGGGCAATTGGGTGCCGGCCACGCCGCTGCATCTGATCGACCCGGGCGTGGCGGTCTCCGACGCGACGGCCGCGGAGTACTACGCCGGCTTCGTCCCCACCGCCCACCGGGCGGCGGCGATCGCCTTCGACCCGCCGGCCCTGTGGATGCCGCGGGCGGTCTGCACCAGCGCCGGCGGGCAGTGCTGGGTGCCCTGCGGCCGGCAGGGCGAGAGCTGGGGGGAACTGGCCGGGGCGATGCTGCACCTCTCGTTCGGCCGCTGCACGGCAAACCTCGTGCTGACCGAATCGCTCCACGTCTCCGGGGCGCCGCGGGCCCAGGGCGCCGCGATGCCGCTGCCGGGCGTGCGGTTCCTCGCCGGCGTCTGCCGCGGGCGGTTCTTTCCGGACTCGGCGGACCTGTGGGTTTGCGGGCTGGACGGCTGGCAGACCGCCGCGGTGCAGGACGGCTGCCTGCAACGCCTCCGCCGCACCGAGGCCCCCCTTCGGCTGCCGACCGCCGTCCGCGCCCACCGGGACGGGCTGGAACTGCGGTTCGCCACAGAACTGACCGATCAGGCCGCCGACCCCTCCGCCTGGCGGGTGGAGGCGTGGACCTACCTCCGCAGCGCCGACTACGGCTCCGACGAGTTGCGGCCCTCCGACCCGGAGACCGAGGGGCACGACCTCTGGCCGGTGACGGAGGTTTCGCTTTCCCCGGACCGCCGCGGGGCGTTCCTGTCGATCCCCCGGCTCGAACCGGTGATGCAGTACTCCGTGACGGCGGATCTGGCCGCCGCCCCGGACGAACACGCCGACGCCGCCCCGGTGCCGGTGCGGCTGTTCGGCACCATCCATCACGCCGGCGACCGCTGGCTGGGTTGGGGGGCGGAGTGATGCGGATGCGAACGGGACGGCGCCGCGGCCGGCGATCGTGACGTCCCCCCCGCCCACCGCCGGCTCCGCCGACGCCCCGACGCGGGCGTTCACGCGGCCCGGTCGGCCCGGCCGCGACGACGACCCCGACGCCCGGGAGGACCGGCTCGACGCCGTGTTGGCGGAACTGTTGGAGGACCCCGATCCCGCCGCCCGGGCCGCCGCGTACGAGCGGCACCCGGACCTCGCCGACGACCTGCGGGCGTTCTTCTCCGGCCATGATCGCCTCCGCAACGCCGCCGGCTCGGCCGCCGGCCCGACCGGCGTCGCCCCGTCCGCGAGGCCGGCGCCGCCGTCCCGGTTCGGCAACTACGAGCTAATCCGTGAACTCGACCGCGGCGGGATGGGCGTGGTCTGGGAGGCCCGGCAGCTCGCCCCGCCGCGGCCCTGTGCGGTCAAGGTGCTGCGGGCCGGACCGGAGGAATTGTCCACGGCGGATCTCGCCCGGTTTCGGACGGAGGGGGCGGCCAGCGCCGCGCTGTGTCACCCGCACATCGTGCGGGTGTACGAGGCGGGCGTGCTCCCCGCGGAGGAGGGCGCCCCCGGCGGCGGGCCGCGGGCGTTTCTGTCGATGGAACTGGTCGCCGGGCCGAACCTCTGCGCCTACGCCGCCGGCTCGCCGCTGCCGCCGCGGGAGGCGGCGGCGATTCTGGCCGACGTGGCGGACGCGGTCAGTCACGCCCACGCCCGCGGCGTGCTGCACCGGGACCTCAAACCGGCGAACGTTCTGCTGGACCTCGCCGCCGACCGCCCGCTTTCCCCGTACGGGGCCAGCGGGCACGGCACGGCGTGCGAAGACGGCCCGAACGGCCGCGGGGCGCCGCTGGCGAAGGTGGCGGACTTCGGCCTCGCCAAGCGGTTCGGCCCCGCCTCCGAGGGGCTCGGCGCCGCGGAGGCCCCCACGATCGACTCCGCCCGCACCCGCACCGGGCAGATCGTGGGCACGCCCGGCTACATGGCCCCGGAGCAGGCCGCCGGCCACGACCCCGCCGGCGCCGCGGTCGGTCCGGCGGCGGACGTCTACGGGTTGGGGGCGATCCTGTACCACCTCCTCACCGGCCGGGCCCCGTTCACGGACGAGGGCGACGGCCCGCTGGGCGTGCTGCGACGGGTAATCGACGCCGCCCCGCTGCCGCCGCGGTCGATCAACCCGCGGGCGGCCCGGGAGCTGGAGGCCGTCGCGTTGAAATGCCTGCGGAAGGACCCGCGGTCCCGCTACGGCGGGGCGGCGGAGGTCGCGGCGGAGGTGCGACGCTTCCTCGCCGGGGAGCCCGTGCACGCGGCGGGCGGCGGCGCCGGCGGACTGGCCCTCCGCGTCGCCGGGGCCCTGACGGCCAGCCGGTACGAGGACCGCTTCCGCTACTGGGGGCGTTCCCTGCTGGCGATGGCGGCGGTGGTCGCGGCGGCCCACGTCGCCATCTTCTTCGCGGAACGGGCCGGGTACGGCTTTCTTGTCGCCCACCTCCTCCCGGCGGCGGCGATGCTGCTGGGCCTGGCCGCCGTGCTGTGGTTCGCCCGCCGCGGCGGCCACGGCGTGTTGCCGACCGACAGCGTCGAACGCCCCATCTGGGCCGTGTGGGCCGGCTATCTGGTCGCCCGGGGGATGCTCACCGTCATGGCCTGGCGGCAGGGGTGGGACAGCGGCGTGACCTACGGCGTGGCGGCCCTGATGGCCGGGGCGGCGTTCTACACCCTCGGCGGGCACGCCTGGGGCGTGTGCTACCTGATCGCCGCGGCGTTCTTCTCCGCCGCCCTCCCGCTGGCCGCCGCCGGCCCCTGGGCCGTGCCGGCCTTCGGGGCGATGTGGACGGCGGTGCTGGTCTGGCTTGGTCTGCGCTACTGCCGCATCGACCGCCGGCGACGGAAGGAAGCCGCGGGCGGGGCGTCCGCCGGATCCTGACTGGGGGCCGCAGTGTCTCCCCTCTCCCTCGAGGGAGAGGGGCCGGGGGTGAGGGTGACGCACGGTTCCTTCGCCCCCGCTCTCTGCGGTGATCGACCGGCCGATGGGCGAGCGAAGCGGGTCGTGAGGAACGTTCGAAAGTCGCTGCCCCCTCACCCCCGACCCCTCTCCCCCAAAAGGGGGAGAGGGGAGTTTCGGTGCTTCGGGCGCGAACCGGTCTTGACCGCGGCGGCGGCGGTGTGCGACGCGCTTCCTCATGAGCGCCGCCCCGTCCGATCCGCCCGTCGCCGAGTCGCTGCCGGACCGCGGCGGCGCCGCCGTTCTGCTGCGGTTCGGGCGGTGGGTCGACCGGGGGAACCTGCTGACGCTGGGCGGGTGGGGCCTATTCGCCGGCTCGACCGTGCTGGCCGCCGCCCTCGCCGCCCCGGCGCCGGTGGCGTCGGAGCCGGTGCAAACCGCCGACGCCCCGCCGGCGGCGGCCGGCGCGGAGACGCCGACCGAGGACGCGCCGCAATCCGACGTGCTGCCGGTGCGGGTCGCGTCGCTGCCGGGGGCCGGGCCGATTCGACGCTGGCCCTCCCCGCCGGAAGGCTACGAACCGCCGCCGATCGCGGAGGTCGCCGAACCGGGCGAGAGCGGAATTGAGCCGGGCGAGACGTGCGTTCCCCCGGGCGACGACGTCCCGCCGCCGGGGGGGGCGGACCCCGCGTCGCCGGACCCGTGGGCGGACGCCCTCGCCGATCTGCCGCCGGCGGCCGCGGACGATCTGACGGCGATGCGGGAGCAGTTCGGCTCCCTCGTCCCTTTCGTCCCGTCCCCGCCGACCGAGCCGCTGCCGACGCCGGCCGAACCCGCGCCGCTGCCCGCCGAACCGGCGGCGCCGTTGGCTCCGCCGGAAACCGATCTCGCGGCCCTGCGGGCGCGGCTCGCCGCGGCCCGGGTGAGCCTCGCGGACGCCCTCACGCCCGGCTTCCGACGGGTCGAACCCTGCGGGTCCTCCGGGCTGCGGGTGATCCTCACCCCCGGTCCGCTGATGGAGACCGGCCGCCCGCTGGACCTCGCCCTGACCGGCCCCGGCTGGTTCGCGCTGCTGCCGGACGACGACGGGGCGCCGCCCGTTCTTACCCGGGACGGGTCCTTCTGCCTGCGGGACGGGTTCCTCGTCCTCGCCTCGGACCCGGATCGGCGCGTGCGGGGCGTGCACGGCGGTGCGATCGCAGTGGGCGACGAGCCCGGTCACCTCTCGATCGCCCCGACCGGGCAGGTGTTTCGCCACGAACCCGAGGAAGAGGGCGGCGGCGACGTGGAGGTCGGCCGGGTGGCGGTGGTGGCCCCGGCGGACGCCGCGGCGGTGGAGCCGCTCGGCGGGGCGCTGTACCGCCCGCTCGGCCCGGTGCATCCGGTGCGTGAGTTCACCGCGCGGGCCCGGTTCATCGAGCAGTCGAACGTCGAACCCGCCGCGGAGATCGCCGGGGTGGAGGCGGTCCGCACGATTCTCGAGGAACTCGCCGCTCTGCCGTCGGAAACTCCTGCCGTGCGGCACGTGCGCCCGCAGGACGAACTCCGGCGCCGCGCGGCCCGTTGATCGTCGCTGCGTGGCGCGCGAACCGGGGTGGACCGGGCGCCGCGGCTCGTCTTACCACCGCCGCCCCGACGTTCGCCCCCTCGACCCGCCTCCGAGACCGGCCCGTGACCGCCCGTCGCCCCTTTTGTTCGCCGCTGCATCGCCTCGCTCCCGCGGCTCTTTCCCTGGCGGTGCTGCTGAGCGCCGCGGCCCCGGCGGTCGGCGGCGTGGAGTGCGACCGCAGCAAGCGGTACACGCTCGGCAAGCAGAACGGGCCGTACATGATCATGGTCGCCGCGATCTCCCCGCTGCGGGGCGGCAACAAGGAGGGCATGACCCCGGCGGAGGCGGCCGACCAGGTCTGCTACGAACTCCGCGAGCAGGGCATCCCGGCGTACGTCTACGACGTGCCGACCGAAACGGAGTCCCTGTCCACCCTCAGCCGCGACGGCGAGCAGCGGGACCGCCTGATGGCCACGATGCGGGGCGGCGTGTGCGTGCTGGCCTGCAACTTCCCCTCCGCCGACGACGAGCGCACCCAGCGGGCGCTTGA
The DNA here is from genome assembly GCF_043951915.1 of Alienimonas sp. DA493. Taxonomy (NCBI): domain Bacteria; kingdom Pseudomonadati; phylum Planctomycetota; class Planctomycetia; order Planctomycetales; family Planctomycetaceae; genus Alienimonas; species Alienimonas sp. DA493. The sequence continues at coordinate 19,932 of NZ_JBINJD010000017.1, forward strand.
ACTGATCAAGTCGCAGGTGAAGTGCCCGACGCTCGAACCGGTCGCCGCCGACGGCGGGTTCACCCGGACGAAGGGTGGCGGCTTCTTCAAGCGGACGATGGGCCGCTACAAGTCCCCGCTCTCCCGGGCGTTCGTGACCGTCAACCCGCTGCTGGACGCCGAACAGGTCCGGCAGCTGCGCAAGATCCGCGACCCGCTGCTGACCGCGCTGAACTCCAGCGAGGAGTACTCCCTGCACAAGTGCCCAGGGAAATACAGCGTGGTGATCAAGGAGTTCCGCGGGAAGACGCTCACGCAGGTGAGCGGGACGAAGACGGCGGACCTCGGCGAGCGGGTGGAGGTCTCCGACGAACTCAACGAGGGCGGCCGCGACGCCTGGGAGCTGTGCCAGATTCTGCGGAACCGCGAGGGGCACGAGGCCTACGTCTGGCACGACCGCTACCGCAGCGTGGTGACGGTCGGCAGCTTCGATTCGCCGCAGGACCCGGCCGCGATCCGCATGGCCCGGCAGTTCGCCGCCCGGCCGGACGTTCAGACCGGCGTGCCGGAGCCGATTCTTATCTCCGTGCCCAAGGGCGAGACCGACATCCGCAAGGCCAAACGTTACTGGCTGCTGGACGCCGTCCCCTATGCGATGCCCGTCCCGAACATGTGACCGGTCGGCCCGCCCCCGCGGGGCCGACCGCCGGCCGGACTACGAACCCGTCTCGGAGGACGCCTCCGGGGCGGGTTCGTGCGTCGGCGGGGCCGGCTCCCGGGCGATCATGCGGAAGGGCACGCTGCGGACGATCGCCTTCACCAGCGCCCGCGTCGTCCCGCCGTTCTCCCGCGCCTCGGCGACGACGCGGTCGATCGTGCAGTCGTCCCCGTCCTCCAGACTGCGGCCCAGGGCGTAGCCGAGCAGTTTGGCGGCGAGATGTCGGACGACGCGGTCCTCCTGTTTCAACAGGACCCGCCGCAGACCGCCGGGGCCCTCGAACTCTTCTCCGTCCGGCAGGGTCGCGGAGGCGTCGATCGGGGCGCCGCCCTCCTCGGTCCGCCAGCGGCCGAGGATGTCGTAGTTGTCGAGCGCAAAGCCGACCGGGTCCATCAGGTTGTGACAGGCGTAGCAGGCTGGGTCCTCGCGGTGCCGGGCGAGCTTCTCCCGCACGGTGCCCTTGTCCCGGCCGACTTTCAGTTCCGGCACGTCCGGCGGGGGGGAGGGCACCTTCACCCCGATGAGCGTTTCCAGCACCCAGGCGCCCCGCAGCACGGGGCTGGTGCGTTGCGAATAGCTGCTGGCCAGCAGGACCCCGCCGAGCCCCAGCACGCCGCCGCGGCGGGCTCGGTCCTCGCCCTCCAGATCGAAGCGGAAGAACGTCGGGTCGACGTCGTCTTCGTGCATCCACTTCTTGCCGCGGTCGGGAGTCCGCCCGGCGTCGCCGCGGAGCTTCTCCGGCGGTTCGACGAGGCCGTAGTGCCAGGACAGGCGGTCGTTGAGGATCACGTAATCCGCGTCGATCACCTCCCGCAGCGGGCGGTCCTCCCGGAGCAGGTAGAGGAACCACTCCGTCGGCTGGGCGTTCAGGTCGTCCAGCAGCTCGTCGCTGAAGATCGCCCGGAAGCGGTTCACGTCCGGGGCGATCCGCCCGCCGACGTCCCGGGTGCCGAGCCACTGCCCGGCGAAGTGCTCCGCGAACTCCGCGGCTTTCGGGTCGGCCAGCATCCGGTCCACCTGGGCGTCCAGCACGGCGGGGTCCGACAGGCGGTCGGCGTCGGCCAGTTCGAACAGCGTCTCGTCCGGCATCGAGGCCCACAGGAAGTAACTCAGCCGCGAGGCGAGGGCGTGATCGTCCACCAGTCGCGGCTCGCCGCCCGCCGCTTCCTCGTCGGCCGGGGCGCCCTGCGGCGGTTCGGTGCGGAACAGGAACTTCGGGGAGAGCAGCACGCCGCGGGCGGCGAGCTTCACCGACTCCTCCCACGGGTCGCCGCGGCCGGCGGAGCGGTCGTAGAGCGTCATCAGGGCGTCCACCTCCGCCTCGTCCACCGGTCGGCGGAAGGCCCGGCGGGCCAGCCGGGCGAGGGCCTCCCGGGCGCCGGCCCGCGGGTCGTCCGGCCGCTCGTAGGGGGGCAGGCCCAGCAGCCGCTCGTGGGCGACCGCCTTCTCGTCACCGGGGGCGTTCGGCCGGTCGTCCCAGACGCCCACGCCGGCGATCCGCAGCGGGGCCTCGCCGGGGTTGGTCACCTCGACGACGTGATCGCCGCGCGATAACCGCATCGTCGCCTTCGCCCGGGGGGGAACGCCGCCGGCGTCGTCCGCGGGAAACGTGCCGATCGGCACCCCGTCCATGTTCAGCGAGACCGACCCGGCGGCGTCCCGCTCGAACTTCACCGCGACGGTCACGTCCGCGGCGACGTACACCGTCAGCGGGACCGAGAGCGTCTCGCCCGGCTTCAGCGTCCGCGGGCCGTCCGCGTCGTCCGCCGGGGCCGGGAGAAAGTCCGCCGGCGGGATCGTGTGGTTCAGCCGCGGGGTGGAGATCGCCGCATCCAATACCTCAGCGGTCGCCGCAAGGTAGCGCTCCAGCAGGATCGGCGAGGAGAACAGCGTTTCGCCGTTGTTGTCGAAGCCTTCGCCGCCGGCGCCGTCCGCGGGAAAGTCCTCGGCGGGCCGCAGATCGACGAACAGCAGGTCCCGCAGGGTGTTGTCGTACTCCTGCCGGTTCAGCCGACGAGCGACGACCGGGCCGGCGTAGGGGCCGCGTTCGCAGGCGGTGGCCCGCAGGTAGCCGTCGATCCAGTCGGCCAGCTCCCGGCGCTCGTCCTCGGTCGGTTGGAACGCCGCGTCGGCCGGCGGCATCGTGCGGTTGCGGAGCTGCTCCGCGACGCTGCTCCACAGGCCGCGGTCGTCGTTGATCGCCGCGTCCGTCGTCGCGGCGAGGAAGTCGACGTGGTTGTCCTCGTCGTCCGGGGCGTGGCAGTCGCCGCAATAATCGACGAGCTTCGGCCGCACGGACTCCGCGTAGTGCGCCGCGGACTCCGGCTGCAACTCCGCCGCCCCCGCGGTCGGCCCGACGGGGAGCAGACCGCATGCCAGGGCGAACAGGGCAACGAAACGCACGGCGGGACCCGGGGGCGGGGGGGCGGGACGGCGCCGACGGACGCGGCGCGCGGGGACGCCCATGCTACGTCCCCCGCGGGGGGGCCTCCAGCGGTCGGCCCGCCGGGCTCAGCCCGCGGCGCTGCGGCGGACGCGGGCGGCGAGGTCGGCCCAGAACGCGTCCGCGTCCTCCGGAGCGATCTCCGCGGGATCGGTGCGCAGATGAAGTTGCAGGCGGCGACCGTAGCTCGCCGCCAGCACCGTCGCCCGGGTGAGGGGCCGCCCGGGCGAGCCGGTGGCGTATTCCAGCACGGTCAGCGCCTCCGCGGGATCCGCGGCGGGGGCGTGCAGCCGGCCGCGATCGTCCCGCAGGGCCGGGGGGAGGACCCGCTCCAGATCGCCGATATTCGACAGCACCGCGGTGGCGTAGCAGGTTCCGTCGAACATGCCGCCGGGCGGTCGATTCAGCAGGGCGTAGGAGAGCTGAACCGCCTCCACGAACCGTCGGCCGCGCTCGGTCTGCCGGACCCAGCTCATCTCCTCGTGGACCGATCGCAGCAGGGCCTGCGGGTCGTCGGCCAGCGCCGTCGGACGCGTGACCAGGGCCATGCCGATCTTGTTCACGACCGTCAGCCCGCCGCCGTCGTCCGTGCCGTCGCGGTTCGCCCGCCCGTCGGCGGGAGGCTTCCTCAACGAAGCCGGCAGGTCGGAGGCGTCGCGCAGGTTCACCGGGACGTTGATCCGCACCGCCGCGGGTTGACCGTCGAGCGTCGCCCCGGCGGCGCCGAATCGGGCGTTGTGCTCCCGCACGGTGAGGAACACGTCCCGCAGCAGGAGGTCGTTGAGCGTTATCCCGCGGGCCTTGGCGGCGGCCTTCAGGCGGTGCGTCTCCTCCTCCGTGAACGACGCGGTGCGCGGGGGCGAAACGTCGTCGGTCGGGGTCACGCCGGGCGGTTCGGGGCCGGCGTCCGCAGCCGGCTTGGCCGAGATCGCCTTGCCCCGCGACCCGGGGGCCAGCGGCAGCGTGCGGGTCCGCTTCATCCGCTGCGCGCCGATCAGCAGGTGGCCCCACACCGTCAACCGTCCCGGCGGCAGACCGGGCAGCAAGCCGGCGCGCTCGTATAACTGGCCGCGGCGGAGCAGGCGCTCCGCGCTGGGCGGAGCCGGGACGGCCGCGCCGCCCCGCGCCGCCGACAGGTGCGCGAACAGATCGATGAGAAACGTGATCCCGCCGAGGGCGTCCGCGACGCAGTGGTGCACCGCGACGGACATCCGGCAGAGCGGGACGCCGTCCGCGTCCGGTTCCTCGTCCCGAACCCAGATGCGGAGGCCGAGCTCCCGGCGGACGTCCAGCCAGTGCCCGCGGGGATGGGTGCGGGGCGTGCCGGCGGGGGCCCGGTCGACGATCACGGTCGCGTCCGCGGGGGCCGGGACCCAGACCGGCTCCCGGCCGGAGTCGTCGATGACGCGGCAGAGCAGGGGGTGCCGGCGGCGGGTCGCCTCCACGGCGTCGGCCAGCAGGGCGTCGTCCAACGGGCCGCGGACGAGCAACTCGTGGACGCCGGTCATCGGGTGCGACGGCCGGTCGTCGTCGAGCATGAACCGCTCGACGGCGGTCAGCGGGAGGCGCTCCGGCAGGCCGTGCGTTTCCGCGCCCGCGGCCTCCGCGCGGGAGCCCTGCGCGGCGGGGGGGGCGGACGCGACGTTCAACACGGCCTCGGGTCAGACGGACTCGGCCGCCGACTCAGGCGCCGGCCGGGACGGGGGCGGCCTCGGGGGCCTCGGTCGCCGCCGACGGGTTGGGCGGGGCGCCGTCCGGGGTGATCTTCCCGGGAACGGGTTCGGAGCCGGCGTAGTCGGTCCACGGCACGGTCTCGTTCTTCCGCACCGTATCCGTACCGCGAATGACCACCGGACGCCAGTTCGTCAGGTCGTACACCCGGTTCATCTGGGACGCCTTGTGGAACCGCTTGCCGGGCCGATAGACCTGCACGTCGGTCGGCACGACGCGGAAGTTGAAGGCCATCCGGTTGTGGTCGGACTTGTTGGCGTCCGAGCCGTGAATCGCCCGCTCGGTGAAGATCAGCACCTCGCCGGGCTCCATCTCCACGTAGTGGACGTCCTCCTCCTTCACCTCGTAGCAAGGGCCGTAGTTCACGGCGTGGAAGCCGACGTCGCCGCCCAGCCGCATCCAGCGGGTGCGTTCGGTCACGCTGCTGGTGTCCACCTTCAGGCAGCCGTTCTTGCGGGTGCTCGGGTCCGCGGGGATCCAGACCGTGAGCATGAACAGCTCGTTGATGTCCGGCGGGAAGACGCTCGGTTCGCCGAACTCCTCCTCGAACATGTAGGTGGTCGCCTGGTGCCAGCCGACCGGGTTGTTGCCGGGCGGTTTGTGGAACAGCTGGCTCCGCCAGGTGATGAGGTTCGGACCCAGCAACTGGGCGAGGCGGTCGGTGATCGCCGGGTGGGCGATCAAGCGCATCATCTCCGGCATCTCGAGATGGCGGTCCCGGTGCGGATCGCCGCCGGGGTAGACTTGGCTGGGCTGGTCGCAGCGCTCCAGCAGCCGGCGGCCGAAATCCTTGATCTCCTCCGGCTCGAACGCCTTGAACGGCTTGAGGTAGCCGTTGCGGTAGAACGCGGCGAGGTCCTCCGTGGACAGCTTGTTCTCCGGGGCGACGTCGTCCGTCTTCGGAACCAGCGGGTCCGGCACGCGGAGCTGGCACATCTCGTCGTGCGGCAGCTCCGTGCCGCGGCTGGCGATGTACCGGTCCATCATCTCCCGGTTCCAGTACTTCCGGATCCCCTTCAGCTTCTTCGAGGGCGTCAGGGAGTGCGGCACCCCCAGCGAATCGGCGGCCCGCAGGCCTCGCATCACCTGCGTGGAGACGGCGCGATGCCACACCCCGCCGGGCTTGAAGGCGCTGAAGGCGGACTTGGTCGCCATAAGTGACGTGAGCAGTGAGAAGGGGGAGAGTTGGGAGCCGGTCAGACTGCCGGCAAGATCGCGCCCATTGTAGGCAGTATCCGCGGTGAAGAACCGCTTTCGGCCCGATCCGCCGCGATCCGACCCTTTTCGACGGCCCCGCCCCCGTAGTCCCGCCGTCGCGACGAGCGAAGATTCCCGGCGAGACGGCGAACGACCGTTCGTCGCTTCGGTTCCCCGTCCCCCCGCGGCCCGCTCCCGTGTCCGGTCAGCCCCCCGCCGATTCGTCCGCCCTCGCCGAGCGCGATCCCCGCTTTCCCTCCGGGGCGTGGGCCGGGTTCTTCCAGCAGCGGACCGACCGTCCGACCGGCCAGGATATGCACTTCCGCGGCGGCCGCCTGACCGGCGCCGGGGCGGACGACTGCGGCCGGTTTACCCTCGCCGGAACCTACGACGTCGCCCGCGGCGTGGCGGAGTGGACGAAGTCTTACGCTCGCTACGCGGTTCACTACCGGGGCTTCGCGGAGGACGGCAGTCTGTGGGGCGTGTGGTCGCTGCCCAGCGGCGCCGACCGCGGCGGGTTCCGACTGTGGCCGGAGAAGTCGGGTCGGCGGGGGGCCTCCCGCCGCACGCGGGCCGACCGGCCGGCGGTCGTCAGCGGCGACGTGAACGCCGCCGACGCCTTCGCCGACAGCCTCCGCGAACGGCTTGAACCGGCGGGAACTCCCTGAGCGCCGCTCAGGCGTGCCGGCGCCACCAGCGGAGCAGGGGGAAGAACGCCGCGAGCCCCAGCAGCGCCCCGACCGCGTCCGCCAGCAGGTCCCAGCCGCTCGCCGTGCGGCTGGCGAGGAGCGTTTGCGTCAATTCGTCCAGCACGCCGTAGCCGAGGCAGAGGACGAACGCGACCGCGGCGGCCCGCCGCGGCGGGTCGTATCGCACGACCCGCCAGGAGGCGGTCAGCAGGCTCAGACCGGCGAAGATCGTCGCGTGCACCAGCTTGTCGGCGTGGGGCACTCCCTGGCCCACGCCCGGAGGCATCGGCAGGTGCGTCGCGGTGAACGCCGCCAGCAGATAGCCCGCCGCCGCCCAGGGCAGCAGGGCTCGCAGCCGTCGGCGCCAACGTCTCGGCCGCGGGCGGCCCGCGGCCGCGTCGGGGGGGGCGTCGCTCATGGGGCGGGGGCGCTGCGACGGGGGGCGACGCGAACGCTCTCTTCCGAGGGTTATTTGGCGGCGATCGCGTGGGACAGCGGCCGCAGCACGCTTTCGGTGACGTGCTCCTCCATCAACCGATCGCAGTGCTCCCGCAGGGTGAGCAGCCGCTCCTCGAAGGCGACCCCGGAGTCCAGGCTGCCGTACTGCCGGACGGTGAAGTAGACGCTGATCTGGTCCTCCGGGAAGTCGTCCCGCCGCAGTTGGTAGGCGTTGGTCCGCGTCTCCACCGCCAGCCGGGCCTGCAGGCGGCACTCCTCGTCCAACACCACGGTGATGCCGGGTTCGTAGTTCAGCACGGAGCAGCCGGGCATGTCCGTCAGCGGTTCGATCCCCGGGCCGGCGCCGAGCGCCTCGACGACCAACGCGTCGTGATTGCCGCGGTAGGTGAAGTCGAAGCCGAGGGTGTAGTCCAGCGCCTCGCAGTCCAGCGGGCTGATGCTCAGCATGTACGGGACCTGCTGGAGCACGAGCACGTGCTGCTCGATCGCGTCCTCGACGTCCGGCGGGTTGATGTAGCCGCTGCACACCCGCCGCGGCTCCAGGCTCACCCAGCGCTGGTGGCCGTCGTCCTTGTCCTCCTCCAGGACGAAGTCGCCGTTGTCGCGGGTGTAGAAGTTCCGCATCGAGTCGTACTTCTTGCGAATCCGCTCGAAGAACTGCAGCGTCGTCTCCCGCCCCTCGGGCAGCCGCATCTCGGTGTTGAGATTGCAGTTCACGTAGAAGTCGTCGGCGAGCGTGCCGTAGGCGTCCATGGCGGGCGGGGCGAGGGAACGGGGGCCGGCGGGACGGCGGGACGAAGGCGAACGGCGTCGAAGGCGGCAGTGTACGGCGGGGCGGGCACGTTGGGGACCCGGGCGGGCCTGCGGCGTACAATGCCGCCCCGCGTTCCCCCGCCGAGCCCGTTCACGCCGATGGCCGTTCACCCTTTCGCCACCGACTTGGGGTGGTTTGCCGTCCGCGGGACCGGGGCGACGGTCACCCACGTGACGATCGGGCACCCCGGCCCCGACGCCGCCCTCGAGGCGATCCGAGCCGCGGCCGGGACCAGCGACGAGGAGGTCCGCGATTGGCGGCCCGAGTTGACGGACGCCCTCGCCCGCTTCGCCGCCGGGGAGCCGGTCGATCTGGAGGCGTTCCCGGTGCCGACGCCGCCCACGCGGTTCGCCCGTCGGGTGGTCGCCGAACTGCGGCGGGTGCCGCGGGGGGAGACGGTCTCCTACGCCGAACTCGCCGCCCGGGCGGGCTCCCCGAACGCCGCCCGGGCGGTCGGCGGGGTGATGCGGACCAACCGCACCCCGCTGCTGGTGCCCTGCCACCGCGTCGTCGGCGCCGGCGGGCGGCTGGGCGGCTTCAGCGCGCCGACCGGGATCGAATTGAAGAAGCGGCTGCTCGCGCTGGAGGCGGTGCCGGGTGCCGCGCCCGTCGGTCGCGGCTAAGACCCGTCCTTCCGCCGTCCGCCTTGCCCCTTCCGCCTTTTCTGTGCCCCGTCCCGCCGTCACCGCGTTCGCCTTCCGGCTGTTCGACCGTCCCCTGCACCCGGAGTTGTTCCCCGCGACGGCGACGGAGCGAATCGAACGCCCGGAGTTCTCGGCGACGCTGTCGCTGGGGGAGGACGGGCACCGCATCGAGGTCCGCACCGGCGGCCGGACGCTGACGGAACTGCTCGCCCCGGAAGAGTTCGTGCTGCCGGCCGGCGGACGGCGGGTCGGCCGGGGCGTGCGGGGGGCGGGGTTGGAGGACGTCACCTTCGACGACGACCTCGGCCCGGCGGTGCGTTATCAGGCCGGGCACCAGGCGGAGACGCCGGCGGCGGACGTGTTCGAGCACATCACCGCCGAACTGCTGGCCGACGCCGCCGCCACCGCGGCCCGCGGCGACGGCGAGGAGCGGGCGCCGATCGCCCGCTCCGACGAGCCCGGCCGCACGGCCCGGCCGGGCGCGCTCGCCTGCCGCTTCGCCTCCGGCGGGCGGCTGTCGGGGGACTCCGTCGGCCTGATCCGGGCGGAGGTCGCCGCCGATTCGCTCTTAATTCACGCGACCCACACCTTCGCCGACGCCCGCACGGTGGTCCGGACCCAGTCGCTGTGGGAGTGGCTCTGACCGGCGGCCGGTCGGGGGAGACGCAAACGGAACAGGAAGGCCCCGTTCCGGGTTTCCCCGGTGGGCGGACAGGGCCGCCCCGGCTTCCGGGCGGGGGGCGGGGGACAGGCATAATCGCTGCGCATCCTGCGATTACGCCCTCCGACCCCCTATGAACATGTCCGCCCTCCGCACCTGTCTGACCGCCGCCGCCGTCGCGCTCGCCGCCGCCTGCTCCGCCCCCGACGCCTCCGCCGGGTACGGCTACGGGTACGGGGGCTACTCCGGCTACGGGAGTTATTACGGCGGGTACGGCAACTACTACGGGTACGGCCTGCCGTACTCCGCCGGCTACGGGTCCTACTATCGGTCCGCCTACGTCGCCCCGGCGGTCGCGGTGCCGGCGGGCGTCTATTCGCCCTTCGGCAACGGCTACAGCTACACCGCGACGAGCTTCTATCGCCCGGTCACGCCGACGTATTACAGCACGTCGTTCTACAACTACGGTTACGGCCCCTACGGGTACGGCTACGGGGCGTACGCTCCCTACGGCTACACCTCGTATTACAGCCCGTACAGCTCCGGGGGCTACGGCTACGGCGTTCGTCGGGCCGGATATTACTCGGCCTATTACCCGACCTACGGCTGGTTCCTCACCCGCTGACGTCCAAGACGGACCGCGCCCGCTCCGTCCGCCCCGATCCCCCGCGGGATCGGGGCGTTTTCGTTGAGGGTCTTCCGCTCAGGCGTCGACGGTTTTGTCCAAAGCCGCCCAGACGCGGCGGTGCAACTCGTCGAGGTTCAGCCCGGTCGCGGCGGAGATGATCAGCGGCTCCACGCCCAGCTCCTCCCGCAACAACTCCGCGGCGGGGGCGGCGTCCGGCAGTTCGCCCTTGGAGACGCACAGCACCTCCGGCCGGGCGGCGAGGTCCGGGTTGTACCGCTCCACCTCCTCGCGGATCGTCTTGTAATTGTGCACCGGGTCGGTGCCGTCGGTCGGGTCCGGTTCGAGGAGGTGCACCAGCACGCGGGTGCGTTCCACGTGCTTGAGGAATTCGTGTCCCAGCCCGACGCCGTCGGCGGCGCCCTCGATCAGGCCGGGGATGTCGGCGAGCACGTACTGCCGCTTGGCGTCCCAGCCGGCCCCCTCCCGGACGACGCCGAGGTTGGGGTACTTGGTGGTGAAGGGGTAGTCGGCGATCTCCGGCGTGGCGGCGCTGAGGCGGGCCAGCAGGGTCGATTTGCCGGCGTTCGGCTTGCCCAGCAGGCCGACGTCGGCGATCAACTTGAGCTCCAGCACCACGTCGCGCTGCTCGCCCTCGCCGCCGGGTTCGTGCTCGCGGGGGGCGCGGTGGGTGGCGGTGGCGAACTTTTTGTTGCCCCGCCCGCCGGCGCCGCCGCGGGCGACGACCACCTCGTCGCCGTGGGCGCCGAGGTCCCGCAGCGTGTGGCCGCGTACGGCGTCCTTCACCAAAGTGCCGGGGGGCACCTCGATGAGCACGTCGTCGGCGGTCGCCCCGGTCTGGAGCTTGCCGCGGCCGTGTTCCCCGCGCCCGGCGTTCCAGAACTTATGACCGACGAGGTGAATCAAACTGCCGACGTTTTCGTTGGCCCGCACGATCACGGAGCCCCCGTCGCCCCCGTCGCCCCCGTCCGGGCCGCCCTTGGGGACGTATTTCTCCCGCCGAAACGACATGCAGCCGTTCCCGCCGTCGCCGGCTTTGCAGTGCAACAACACATGGTCCGCGAACACGTCAGCGCCGTCCGTTTTTCGTTTTTAATTTGCCGGAGCCGATCGCACGCATGCGCTCCGTGAAGTAATCCGCGGCGGCCTGGTTGTTCGCCGCCTGGGCTTTTTCGATGCCCCGCTTGTGCATGGCGACGGCGTACTCGCTGGGCGAGTTCCCGCGCGTCGGCGGGATCGCCTCGATAAATCCGCGGTAGAAATTGAGCAGGTCTTCGGGCCGGTCCGCGAGCAGTTCGTCCAGCCGATCGAGCGCGGCCGGCGTGTAGCGACCTTCGTCGGCGAACTTCATCAACGCCCCGGTGATCATCCCGATCGCCTCGGGGGTGCGATCCTGCTCCACCAATCCGTCGACGTAGGCCGGAAGCGTTTCGAAGGACAGGTCCGGCCGTCCGGCGGCGGCGTAGAGGTCCAACAATTCGCGGGTCAGTTCGAGCCGCTTTTCCTCGTCGGTTTCGTAGACGCTGATCCCGGCGAACACCTCTTGGGTGAAGTCGGGGAAGGGGGCGAAGTCGCGGAACAGCCGCTTGAGGTTCTGCTTGTAGCGGCGGATCTGGTCCCTGGTGAGGTCGCCGGTGTTCTCGGTCCCCAGCCGGGCCCGCTCCCGCCAGGCGGCGCCGTTCCAGGTGTCGATTTGGTTAACGGCGTCGAGGTAGTCCAGCCGGGCGTCCAGCGAGAGACCCTCCCCGTTCTCCCCGGCCCGCTGGGCGACGATCGGGTAGGCCCGCATCAGCAGGTCGGCGTGGCGGGAGGCGTCGCGATCGATCGCGACCGAGTGCAGCCGCCGCATCAGGTCGCGGTCGGTGGTCTCCTCGCCGGTCTGCGGCTCGTTCAGATATCCGACGTAATAATTGTCGTCCTGATAGCGGCCGTGGCTTTCGAGGGTGAACTTCAACGCGGAGTCCGTCACGCCGGTGACGTCCACCCACATCACCCAGGCGTGGCCGGCCCCGCCGAACTTGCCGTCGCCGCGGACGTACATCGCCGGCACGCCGAGGCTCTTGCCGACCCGGGCGGCGTAGTCCGCCTGGTGGGCGCAGACGCCGCCCTTCTCCAGAATCATCGGCAGGGTGTAGGGCGAGCCGTCGAGTTTGGTGACCCGCTCGTCGGTGCGGATCATCTCGTCGTCGTAGGGCACCTGCGAGTAGCACTGCCCGAATTGGCTGCGGTTATTCCCGTACCAATTCAACGCCCACTCCCGCTCCTCGATCGGCGTCTGGTGGTCGATCGTGAGGACGAGCAGTTCCCACGGCAGGCGCTCAGCCCGGCCCTGCATCGCCGCCTCCCGGTCGAGGAAGTAGCGGACGTTCTCCACCGCCTCCGGGCGGCCCCCGGTGGGCAGCTCGGCCTTGGCCCGTTTGGCGTGGAAATCGTAGCTGTAGGGGCCCCGCTGCGGGTCGTCCCAGACGACCGCGGTCGCCGTCGCCAGGGCGCCGTATTTCTCAAGGTCGTCGCCGAATTCGTCGTAGAGCTGGCGGAACACCCCCATGCCGGCGGCGACGTCGTCGGAGGGTTTGAAGGCGTTGTACAGCGTGTCCCGCAGCTCCGGCCGTTCGTTGAGCCAGGCGAGGATCTCCTCCGTCTTGTCGCCGAGGCCGGCCCTGATTTCGTCTTCGTGGTGACGGGCGAACTCCTCGGCGAAGAGCGTTCGCAGCGTGTCGTATTCTTTCGCGGAGAGCAGTGGCCGGCGGTGTTCGTCCGGCTCGCCGTACATCTCCAACAGCGGGGCGACGAAATTCTCCTCGTAGGCCGCCTCGTTTTCGTTCAGCGGGACCGGCGTGTCGTCCTCCAGCGGGGGCAGCGTCTCGCCGCTCAACATCGCGGTGACGCTGGCGCTGACGTTGCCCTCCGAGGACTTCGCCGGGGCGGGTTCGGGCGTCGTCGGCTCCGGCTCCTCCGGCATTTCGCCGGCGGGGGCGTCCGCCATGGCGAGGGGCGTCGCCTCCATCGCAGCGGGCTTCGCCGCGTCGGTCGTCGCGGCGTCGGCGACGACGGTTTCGGTCATGGCCGGTTCGCCGGCAGCGGCGTCGTCCGCGTTCGCTTCCGCCGGCTCCGCCATCGCCACGGTCGGGGCGTGCTCCGCCCCCGCCGGCTCCCGGCCCGGGGCGTTCTTGGAGATCACCGACAGCCGAACCGGGGCGACGGAGCTGGCGCCCGCCGTGCCGTCCGCCCGCTGCTCGACGACCTTCACGCCGAACGCGGAGTCCACCTCCGGCGCGTCGGCCGGCGGGGCGAAGGTGATCAGGCCGGACTCGTCGACGCTCACGCCGGCGGGAACGTCGCCCTCCAGTTCGTAGGCGAGGGCGTTGGCCGGCTGGTCCGGGTCCTCCGCGGAGACCTGCAACGAGGTCGATTCGCCCGGCCCGACGGTCACCGCGGCCAGCGGGGCGACCCAGGGCGGGAGGTCCTCCTCGGCGACGGCGACGTCGAAGGTGAGGGTCTCCGCGGCCTCGCCGGTCGCCCGGTGGGCCAACGCCGCGGTCACCTGCACGACGCCGGGGCCGTCGGCTTCGCCGGGAGTCCAGACGAAGGTGCGGCCGTCCGGGCCGATGCGGGCGCCGTCCGGGGCCTGGGTGAGCGTGAAGGCGTGCGTGTCCGCCAGCGGGCCCAGCGCGTCGGCGGGGGCGAGGACCACCTTCAGCGTTTCGCCCTCCGTCGCCGACTGCTCGGCGATCGGCGCCAGCAGGCCGGCGCCGTCCGCGGCGGCGGTCGCCGCGTCTCCGCCCGGCCAGAAAGCCCACGCGGCCAGCCCGAGACCGAGGGCGGCGACGGCCCCGCCGCCGATTGCCAGCGGGACGATCTTCGAGCGGACCTCCCCCTCGTCCGAACGGCCCCGCCGCCGGCCGCCGCGGGACCGCCGGGGCGCGGTCCGTTCGACGATCGGCGCCGCTTCCGCGTCCGCTGCGTCGGCGGGGTCGTCGCGAACGACCGGGCCGGTGCGGATCAGCGGCGGAAACTCCTCGATCGCCTCCTCCTCCGGCGGCTCGAACGCCGCGGCGTCCTCCGCGGCCGATTCCTGCTGGAGCGGTTCGTTAGTATCTTCCGCCCCGCCCTCGACGGCGGGGACGGTGAGGGATTCGCCGCACTTGGGGCAGGCGGTGGTCCGGCCGGCGTGCGAAGCTTTCGCCTTCAGCGTCTTCCCGCAGCCGGGGCAATCGAAAGAGAGCAGTTCGGAGGCGGGCATGGCGGCGTGGGGAGCGGACCGTCCCGGGAGTCGGGGCGATTTCCCCAGTGTACAGGGCGGAGCGACCGCGGTCGCGGTTCGACCGGCAGGCTCCGGGGCGAAAGCCCGATTCGCGCCTTGCCGTCGGACCGTCTGGGGCGCATAACCCCCGCGCCCGTCCGGAGTCTGCGCCGCCCGGCCCCCGGTGCGGCCCCCGTTCTCCCCCGCCGCCTCCAACCGAGCCCCCCGGCGTGATCGCCGCGTTCCTGTCCCTGCTGGCGACTCTGACGATTTCGCTGGTGGTGACGCGGGTGGCTACGGTCGCGTTCATGGCGACCGGCATGAGCCGCGAGAGCGCCCGGTTCCAGGCCCGCAGCGCCTTCACCGGCGTCGGTTATACGACGAACGAGGCCGAGAGCGTCGTCAACCACCCGGTCCGCCGGCGGATCGCGATGATCCTCATGCTGCTGGGGAACCTCGGGGTCGCGACCGTCGCGGGCACGGTGATGCTGTCGGTCTCGCAGTTCACCGGGGCGAACGACCCGCGGAAGGTCGCCTTCGCCGTCGGCGTGCTGCTGGCCGGCACCGCGACGCTGATCCTGCTGGCCAACAGCGAATGGGTCGAACGGCGCCTCAACCGGATTATCTCCCGGGCGCTGCGGAAATATACCTCCCTCAACGTGCAGGATTACGTCGCCCTGTTGCACCTGGCGCAGGGCTACGTTATCAGCGAACTCCGGGTCGAGCCGGAGGACTGGCTGGCGAATAAAACGCTCATTCAACTCGCCCTGCCGCAGGAGGGCGTGTTGGTGTTGGGCGTGCAGCGGAAGGGCGGCACCTACGTGGGGGCGCCGCACGGCGAAACGATGATCCGCCCCTACGACACCCTGCTGGTGTACGCGGACGGCGGCCGGGTCGAGGAGCTGGACTCCCGCCGCGCCGGCCGAGCCGGCGACGAGGAGCACGCCGCCGCCGTCGCCGCCCAGGGCCGCGTCGAGGCGAAAGAGGACGCCGAGGAACGCGTCGCGGCCTGACGGCCCGCTGCGGCCTGACGTTGCCAGATTGCCGAATCGCTCCGTGACCGGCGGGGCGCCGGCGGGTACGTTCGGCGGACGAACCGCCCGTCTTCGCTCGGAGCCCGTCGATGCCCCGCGTTCGTCGCCCCGCCGCCCTGTCGGCCGCCCTGCTCGCCGCCTCCCTCGGGGCGCCGTCGGCGTGCTCGCAGGAAGCCGAAGCATGGCCGGACGATGCCCCCGCGGCGACCAAAGCGTTGCCACTTCAGGAGGCCGGCCCGGTCGAGTCGGACGGGGACGTGAAGCCGCCGTTCGCCAAACCCGCGGCGGGTGAGACGGGATTGCTGATCGGAACGGACAGCGAGGTGCCTGGGGCCGAATCGACGGAACCGGTGCTGCGGTGCGTCTACCGCCCGCACCCCAGCCGGGTGCGGGCGATCTACGAGTTCCTGTTCGCACACGCCGCCCCCGGGGTGGACGTGCAGATCCGGCCGCGGGAGGGGACCGCGGCGTCGATCCGGCAGGTGACGCGGATGGCGAAGGAACAGGTGGTGTCCCCGGACGGAACTCTCAACGTGCGGCTGCGACCGGTGACGGAGACCGTCGCCGTGGAGGGCGGGGGCACAGCGGGGCAAGACTTGGAATTAATCGTCGTCGCCCCGCCGGAGACGCAGCGGGCGATCGGCGCGTTTTTGGAACTATGCGTCTCCAAGGAACCGACGAATCCGGCGACCGCTCCAGCGACCGTTCCCAGGCCCGGCGACTCCCCGTTCGAGGACGCGGCGAACTACGACGGCGGCTTCAGCGAGACGCCGAAGTTCGGGGGGAACCCGGGCGGGGGACCGTTTTTCGACGGCGAACAACCGGGTCCGGACGCCGAACGGCCGGAACCGGGAGCCCTCGCTCCCGTTCCCGACGGCTTCGCCGATCCGCTCCCCGCCGACTTCGAGTCGCCCGGGGACACGATTCCCGCCGGCCCGCCGCGGGGATGACGACGCTGGGACGCCGGGAGTAGGATTGCGGCGTGCGCCGCCGGTCCCTGCTGTCGTCCCTCTCGCCCCGGCGGCTCCTCGAGTCGCAGATCAAAAAACTCGTGATCGGCCATCATAATCGCGCCGGCGTGGTGCTGTTTTCGGACACCACCCTCCGCGACGGCGAGCAGATGCCGGGGGCGACGCTCGAACCGGAGGAGAAACTCCGCATCGCCCGGGCCTTGGGCGAGGCGGGCGTGCACAGCCTCGACGCCGGCTTTCCCGCCGCCGGGCCGGCGGACGTCGCCGGGATCGAGTTGATGTGCAACGAGGTCCCCGGCGTGGTGCTGACGGCCCTCTGCCGGACGCTCAAAAGCGACGTCGACCTCGCCGCCCAGGCCCTCAAACAGCAGCCGCGGATCCGCAAGGGCGTGAGCCTGTTCTGCGGGACCAGCCCGCTGCACCGGGAGCACAAACTGAAGAAGTCCCAGGCCGAGGTGCTGGACCTCATCGCCGACGCCGTCGCCTACGCCGCGGACCGCTTCGCCGTCGTCTCTTTCGCCGCCGAGGACGCCACCCGCACGGAGCCGGACTTCCTCGTGCAGTGCTACGCCACGGCCGTCGAGTGCGGGGCAAGCACCTGCGGCCTGCCGGACACCGTCGGCGTCTGCACCCCGGAGACCGCCGCCGGGTGGGTGCGATTGCTCAAGGAGCAGGTCCCCGGCATCGAAAATTGCCTCATCGCCGGTCACTTTCACAACGACCTCGGCCTGGCGGTGGCGAACACGCTGGCGGCGGTGCAGGCCGGGGCGACGGTGGTGCAGTGCACGGTCGGCGGGATCGGCGAACGTGCCGGCAACGCCAGCCTGGAAGAGGTCGCCGTCGCCCTCGAATTAAATCGGGAGCAGTACGGCCGCACGCACAAACTGGACCTCGCCAAGCTGGCGCCGCTGGGACAGTTGGTGAGCGAATTGACCGGGGTGCCGGTCTCGCCGATGAAGCCCGTCTACGGGGCGAACGTCTGGGCGACGGAGGCCGGCATTCATCAGGACGGCTTCCTCAAGCACCCGGACACCTATCTGCCGTATCGGCCGGAGTTGGTCGGCGGCCCGCCGGTGCACCTGACGCTGGGCCGGCACAGCGGGCGGGGGGCGGTGCGGGCCCGGTTGCGGGAACTGAACCTGCCGGACGACGACGCCGCGACCGCCCGGGTCGTGGAGGGCCTCAAGACGCTGCCGAAGCAGACCCCGATCACCGACGACCGCATCCGCCGCTGGGCCGCGGGGGAGGACTGACGCCATGATCCGCAACTTCCTGACGAACTACGGCGCCCGCCACCGGCACCCGGTGAACGTGGCGCTGCACGCGATCGGGCTGCCGGTGACGTTCGCCCTGCCGGTCTGGTTGCTGGTCGAGGAGCAGCCGTGGTGGGCGCTGGCGGCGTTCGTGGGCGGCTACTGCTTGCAGTTCCTCGGGCACGCCGTCGAGGGGAACGACGCCGGCGAGGCGGTGTTGGTGAAACGGTGGTGCGGTCTGCCCTACCGCGAGTTCGCCGACCGCCCCCCGGCGAAATAACCTGGCGGGGTTGGGCGCTTTGGGGCGTTCCCGCGGCGTAAGATGTCAACGCCGGGCGACAGCCGCGCCCGTGGCGATCTCCAGCCTCGCCGACCGACCCCCCCGGAGTGTCCGCCGAACCGCCCTCGCCCGTCCTCCGCCCGTTCGATCCCAAGGACGAGGAGAACGCGGTGCACGCCGCCCCGCCGAGACCGCCGGCCCCGCCGCTGACGCCGCGGCGGCACGTCGTGGGGGAGCGGTTCACGCTCGGGCAGCGGATCGTCGAACGGGCGCTCTGGAAGCGGGCCGCGACGATTACGGAGGACTTGCGCGCCGCCGGCCGCGACGTCCGCGAGACGCAGTTGCGGTTACTCGGCGACCTGATCCGCCGGGCCCGCCGCAGCGACCTCGGCAAGGACCGCGACCTGGGGTCGATCCGGTTGCGGGACCGAGGCGCGCTCGTGCGGGAACTCCGCCGCCGCGTGCCGGTGATGAGTTACGCGGACCACCGCCCCTATATCGAGGCGACGCTCGCCGGCCGGGCCCGGGCGCTGTTCCGCCCGGGGGAGCGGATCGTGATGTTCGCCCTCACCAGCGGGACGACCGACGCCCGCAAGCTGTTGCCGGTGCCGAAGCGGGCCGTGAGGAACCACCGCCGCGGCTGGTTCGTGTGGGGGCTGTCCACGTACGCGCCGGACCCGCCCGCCCTGCTGCGGGGGAAGCTGGCCCTCGCCGGCGACCCGGCCGAAGAACACAGCCCCGACGGCACGCCCTGCGGAAGCATCTCCGGCCTGCTCGCCCAGTTGCAGCCCGGCGTGATGAAGCGCACCTACGTCGCCCCGCCGGAGACCGGCTTCCTGCGGCGGAGCGCCGGCGAGGCCGGCGCCGAGGCCCGCGTCACCGAGGCGAAATACTACCTGCAGTGGCGTTTCGGCCTGCACAGCGACGTGGGCAGTTTCGTCACGCCCAATCCGGCCTCGCACCTCAACTTCGCCCGCTGGGGAGCCGCGAACGCCGAACTGCTGATCGACCACACCGCCCGCGGCGGGCTGCCCGACGAAACCTTCGCCCCCGGGGGAGCGCTCGCCGGGATCGACCTGCCCAAGGCCGTCCGCAGAGCGGCCGCCAAACATCTGCCCGCCGACCCGGCCCGGGCCCGGGCCCTGCGGGCGATCGAGCGCTCCGTCGGCGGGCTGCGGCCGGCGGACGTGTGGGCGAACCTCAACGTCATCGGCTGTTGGACGGGCGGCACGCTGGGGCACTACCTCCCGCTGCTGCGTGAGTTTTACGGCGACGCCCGCGTCCGGGACATCGGCCTGATCGCCAGCGAGGGCCGCACCACGATCCCCATGGAGGACGACACCCCCGCCGGGCTGCTCGACCTGCGGGGCGCCTTCTTCGAATTCGTCCCTGAAGATCGCATTGAAGACCCGGACCCGCCGGCGCTCCTCGCGGACGAACTGACGCCGGGGCGGAATTATTACGTCCTGATGACCACCCCCGGCGGGCTGTGGCGATACGACATTCGCGACGTGGTCCGCTGCGAGGGCTACTCCCCGCCGGCCGGTTCGGCCCGTCAGCTGAAGCGGGCCGCCGGGCCGGGCACGCCGCTGCTGAGCTTCCTGTCGAAGGGCCGGAACTTCAGCAGCGTGACCGGGGAGAAGCTGACCGAATATCAGGCCGCCGCCGCCGTCAGCGGGGCGTTGGAGGCTCAGGGCCGTCGATTAAACGCCTACGCGCTGGCCCCGGTCTTTCACGGCGGCTCGCCCCGCTACGAGTTGTTCGTCGCGGACGGGGAGGCGCCGCCGTCCGAACTCGCCGCCGAGGTCGACCGTCGCCTGCGGGCTCTGAATTGCGAGTACGACGCCAAGCGGGCCAGCGGCCGGCTGGGGGCGATCGCCGTGCGGGCGCTGCCGGCGGGCGCGTGGGAAACGTGGGACGCCCGCCGTCTGGCCCGCACCGGCGGCGTCGCGGAACAATATAAACGCCCCGTGCTGATCGGCGATCTGGGCTTCGCCGACGAAATCGATCCCCCCGGCCTCCGCAGCGCCGCGGGATAGTCCGGCCGGAGGACGGGACCGGGCGGGTCAGCTCCGCCCCTTCCACGGCCGGCGGAGTTCCTCCAGCCGGGTGGCGTCCGGCGGAACGAACGTCGGGTCGTCGATCACGGCCGGGGCGTCGAGGTCGAGGTCGTCGCCCACCTCTTCCTGAAGCTGTTTGAGTCGGGCGTTGAGCCGTTCAATCCGCCCCGCCTGAGCCGGATCGGAGGCGAGGTCGAGGATCTCGTACGGATCGGTTTCCGTGTCGAACAACCGCGTCACGCCGATCTTCGGGAAACGGATCAGCTTCCATCGCCCGTCGTAGACGCTGCGCTGGTCGTCCAGATAGGAGCCGAACAACGCCGGTCGGCCGCCGTCGTCGCCGTGCATCGCCGCCTTGAAGGAGCGGCCGTGCAGTTCCGCGGGGACGGTCGAGCCGCCGGCGGGGTCGACGCCCAACAGATCGCAAATTGTGGGGTAGATGTCGTGCAGATAAACCAACGCGTCGCTGCGCCCGTGCGGCACGCCCGGCCCGGCCAGCACCAGCGGGGCCCGCATGCTGTCCCGATAGAGCGACTGCTTGCCGAATCGCCCGTGGCTGCCGAGGCTCAAACCGTGGTCGGAGCTGAAGACGATCAGCGTGTTCTCCAGATCGCCGCGGGCCTCTAAATCGCTCAGCAACCGGCCGATATGATGGTCGAGCCCCGTGATCGCGGAGTAATAGTCGTGAATCTGAGCCCGCGTGTCCGGCAGCGTGCGGGGGAAGGGGGCCAGCAGTTCGTCCCGCACCGTATCCGACCCGATCTGATACGGATGCAGGGGGAGGAAGTTGGGCGGGATCGGCAGGTCGGCCGGGTCGTATCGAGACCGATATTCCTCCGCGGCGACGCGGGGGTCGTGGGGCGTGGCGAACGCCAGATACATCGCCCAGGGGCGGTCGTCGGTGCGATTTGCGAAGAACTCCAGCGCGGCGTCGACGATCTCCTCGCCGGGCTGGCCGCTCATGCGGACTTCGTGGTCGTTCGAGAGGTATTTTGAATGCTCGAACCGCCCGTGCAGCAAGCTGGCCGTGTTGCCCTTCTTGCCGTGGTGATACGTCTCGTAACCGGCCGCTCCGAGGGCCGCGGCGAAGTTCGGTTTGGCCGGGTTGGCGTAGGTGCGATTTCCCTTCCGCACCTCGTGCTCGAAGTAGGTGCGGCCGGAAAGAATCATATTCCGGCTCGGAAAACAGACGGCCCCGCTGTTGGCCCCCAGACAATGGCACTCCGAAAAACTGAACCCGCGGTTCGCCAGCGCGTCGAGGTTCGGCGTGACGATCTGCGGGTTGCCGAGGGCGGCGATCGTGTCCGCCCGCTGGTCGTCGGTGAGGAGAAACAGGACGTTCGGCTTCTCCGCCGCCGCCGCGGCCGGCGTGCGGAGGGCGGGAAGGGCGGCGCACGTCAGGAGGACGCAGGCGACGAAGCGAAGCGGCACGGGCTCGTTCCCATCGGGGGCGGTGAATCCGTAGGATGCCCGCCCGCCGCACCTCCCGCTACCTGAGACGGACCCCCTCGTGCCCGCCCTGATCGCCCTCGCCTGTTCGGCGCTCGCCTGCGGTTTCGCGGACGATGCGGCCCCCGAACCGCTGCTGAAACCCGGCGACCGCGTGGCCCTGGTCGGCGGAAGCTTTTGGGAGGGAGAACGCCGTGGCGGGGAGTTGGAGGCCGCCCTGACCCTTGCCGTGCCGGACGTGACGTTCCGCCACCTCGGCTGGGCGGGCGACATGGCCGATCAGTCCGCCCGCCGGTTCTTCAAAACGGCGGAGGAGGGCCGGGAACACCTGTTGGAGCACGTCGATCTGGTCGACCCGACGGTGATCTTCGTCGCCTACGGTTCCGCCGAGTCCCTGCCGGGCGGGATGAACGTGGCGGATTTTAAATCGCACCTCGCGTCGCTGTTGGTCGAACTGAAAAAGCGCACCCCGCGGGTCGTCGTGCTGAGCCCGATGCCGGAACTCGGCCCGGATCGGCGGGAGCGGAACGCGGACCTGGCCCGCTACGGCGAGGCCGCCGCCCGCGTCGCCGCCGAGGCGGACGTGCCGTTCGTGGACGTCTTCTGGACGCTGGAGCCGGTCGCCGACACGCTGACCCGCCCGGCCGACGCCCGGCTGGCGCTCGCCGTCGCCGCGACGGACCGATTGGCGTGGGCCGGCAAGACGCCGGAGGCCCGGCGAGCCGGCCTGCTGGTCACGCCCCCGCCCGCCAGCGCCGGGAACGCCGCGGCGCCGCGGGAGGACGTGGGCCGGCTGCTCGAGTTGGTGCGGGCGAAGAACGACCTGTTCTTCCAACGTCACCGGCCCCAAAACGAAACCTACCTCCGCGGCTTCCGCGCCCACGAGCAGGGCAACAATGCGGTGGAGATCGAACAATTCGAGCCGTTGGTCGCCGCGAAGGACGCGGAGATTCGGGCGCTCCGTGACGACATCGTGAAAGCAGAGACCGAATGACGTTCGCCCGCCGCGTGGGCCTGTTCGCCCTCGCCCCCGTTCTGTTCGTCCCCGCTGCGGCGTTCGCCCAGCGGGACCTGACGGACATCCCGGAGCCGGACCCCGTCGCCGAGCAGGCCGCGTTCGCCCCCGCCGACGGCTGGGAGGTGACGCTGTTCGCCGCCGACCCGGACATTGCCAAGCCGATCCAAACCAACTGGGACGCCCGCGGCCGCCTGTGGGTCGCCACCAGCCGGGTCTACCCGCAGCTGGAGCCGGGCGAGGTCGCGAACGACCAGATCGTCATCCTTGAAGACACGGACGGCGACGGGGCCGCCGACGAGACCACCGTCTTCGCCGACGGCCTCCTCATCCCCACCGGCGTGCTGCCGGACGCGGACGGGCGGGGGGCGTATGTCGCCAACAGCACGGAGCTGCTCTACCTGACCGACGTGAACGGCGACGGACGGGCCGACCGCGACGTACCCGGCGAGTGGACCGTCGTGCTGGACGGCTTCGGCACGGAGGACACCCACCACATTCTGCATACATTGCGGGCGGGGCCGGCGGGAGAGATCTACTTCAATCAGTCGATCTATATTCACTCCCAGATTGAGACTCCGCAGGGCTTGGAACGGCTCGACGGCGGCGGCATCTGGCGGTACGAGCCCGACGTCGGCAAGCTGGAAGTCTGGGCCCGCGGGTTCATCAATCCTTGGGGGCACCGCTTCGACGAGTGGGGGCAGGAGTTCGCCACCGACGGGGCGAACGGCGAGGGCGTGACCTACGTCTTCCCCGGGGCCGCGTTCCCCACGGCCGTCGGCACGGACGACATCCTGCACGGGATGAGCCCCGGCCAGCCGAAGCACTGCGGGCTGGCGATCCTCGACGACCCGGCGATTCCCGAACCGTGGCGGGGCCGGTTCGTCACCAGCGACTTCCGCGGCCACCGCGTCAACGCCTTCGAGGTGACCGATAGCCCGACCGGCAGCGGCTACGTGGCCCGGCAGACCGAGGACCTGCTCGGCAGCGATCACGTCGCCTTCCGTCCGATCGACGCCCACGTCGGCCCGGACGGCGCCGTGTACGTTGCCGATTGGTACAACCCAATCATCCAGCACGGCGAAGTCGACTTCCGCGACCCCCGCCGCGACAAGACCCACGGCCGCATCTGGCGGCTCACCCCGAAGCGGGGGACCGGCACGACGGCGCCCGATCTCGTCGGGATGAGCACGCCGGAACTGCTGAACGAGCTCGCCTCCCCCCGCCGTTGGGTGCGGGACATGGCCCGCCGCCTGCTGATCGCCCGCGGGGCGGACGCCGTCTGGCCCGACCTGCTCGCTTGGGTGGGGGATCGGCCGGCAAACGACGGCCGGGCACGGTTGGAGGCGTTGTGGCTCGCCCAGGGATTGCGGCTCGACATGCCGGGGCTGCGGGAAGCGGCGCTCGCCGACGACGATTACCGCATCCGGGCTGCGGCGACCCGCGTGCTGGGCTTCGCGGTCGAGCGGGGAGACGACGAGCGAACCCGCCTCGCCGCCCTCGCCGCCGACCCGCATCCCCGCGTGCGGCTCGAAGCGGTCAACATGCTCCGCCGACTCGGCGCCGCCGAGGCCGCCCGGGACGCGTTCGTCGCCGTCGATCACCCGCTGGACGAGAACCTCTCCTACGCCCTGCGGCTGACCGCCCGCGAACTGTCGGACGAATGGTTGCCGAAGGTGGCGGAGGACCCGGACTTCTTCGGCTCCCCGGACCGGCTGCTGTTCGCCCTGTCCGCCGCCGCCGACCCCGCCGCCCTGCCGCCGGCGTTGGCCCTGTGGGACGCCGGTTCGCTCAGCGACGTCCAGCGGGGCGAGGTCCTGACGCTGATCGGCCGGTTCGGCGACGCCGCCGCGGTCGAGCGGGCCGCGAAGCTGCTGGACGACCCGGCGGCCCCGAAGCCGGCGACGCTCGCCGCCCTCGCCGCCGCCGCCCGCCGCAAGATCGTGCCGGAGAACGAGGGCCGGCTCGTGCGGGAGTTGCTCGCCGACAACGATCCCGGCGTGCGGGCCGCCGCCGCCGAGCTGCTGGGCTTGTGGAAGGCGACCGGGGCCGTCGCGGAATTGGCGGAACAAGTGAGAACCGACGATTCCCCCGCGGCCCGGGCGTTCGCGGCCCGGGCGTTGGCCGAGTTGGGCGGGGCGGGGAAGGCCGCGTTGACGGACTTGGCCCGGGACGGCCGGCCCGTCGTCGCCGCCGCGGCGCTGGCGGCCCTCGCCCGGGTCGACGCGGCCGCCGCGGCGCCGATGGCCGTCGGTCGGCTGACCGCCGGAGAGCGGGGGGCCGAGCTGGTCGCCGCCTTCGCCGCGACGGACGCCGGCGCCAAGGCCCTCGTCGCGGCGCTGAAGGGCAAGACGCTGCCGGAAGCCGTCGCCGCCGACGCCCTGCGGGCCCTCTCCGGCCGGGGCGGCCGGGTGGCGGGGCTGGAGGCGGCCCTGCGGTCCGCCGGCGGCATCGAGCCGGTCAAGGACCTCGCCCCGGAGCAGTTCGCGGCCCTCGTGGAACGGGCCCGGACCGCCGGCGATCCGGCCCGCGGCGAAGCGGTCTATCGTCGGGAGACGCTGAAATGCATGGACTGCCACGCCATCGGCGGGGCCGGCGGGCTCGTCGGGCCGGACCTGACCAGCATCGGCGGCAGCGCCCAACTCGACTACTTGCTCGAATCGCTGCTCAAACCGTCGGCAAAGATCAAGGAGGGCTACGCCACCCTGACCGTGTTGCGGGAGGACGGCGTGGTGCTCAACGGCGTGCTCGTCTCCCAGACGGACGAGGCCTACACCCTGCGGGACGCGGACGGAAACACCGTCGTCGTGCCGACCGCCGCCGTGCTGGACGCGGAAGTTTCCCCCGTCTCCCTGATGCCGGAGGACCTCGTCGCTCCGCTGCGACCCGACGAACTGGCGGACCTGGTGGCGTTCCTCGGGGCCCTCGGCAAGAGCGGCGAGTACCGCGTCGCTCCCGGCCGCCGGGTGCGGACCTGGCAGGTGGTGGACCACCCGGAGATCTGGGGCGACGTCAGCCGCAGCCTGCGGGCCAACGGTCTGGGCGACGCGGCGGAGCGGCCGGAGGAGTATCCGTGGGAGACCCGATACTCCAAGGTTTCCGGCGCCCTGCCGACCGCGGACCTGCCGCTGGCGAACTTCTTCGGCGGCCTGAAGGTCGCCCTGCTGCGGTTCCCCCTGCCGGAGGACACCGTCGGTCCGATCACGCTGCGGGTGCGGAACGCGGCGGGCGCGGCGGACGCCTCCGGGGTGACGCTCTGGCAGTACTCCGGGGAGGGCGCCGCGATCCGCTACGACCTCGGCCGCCTGGCTGAGGAGGACGTGGAGGGCGCCGCGGTCACGCTGGACCCGGCCGAGGGCCGCTGGATCACGCTGGCGGTGAACCCGGCCGAACGGACCGCGGACGCCCTCCGCATCGACCTCGACGACGCCCCCGCCGCCGCGGCCGGGCCGTCCCCCGCCGCCGCTTCCCCCAACCCCACCGACGCCCCGTGACGCCCCTGCTGCTCGCCGCCCTGCTCGCCGCCGCCTCCGCCGACGGAGCTCCTCCAGAGGGGGACGGCGGGGCGGGGGACGGTGGTTCGCCGCCGGTCAGCGTGCTGTTCGTCCTCACGGACGATCATCGGCACGACCACCTCGGCTGCGCCGGGCATCCGGTGCTGAAGACGCCGCACATCGACGCCCTCGCCGCCCGCGGCGTGCGGTTCGAGAACGCGTTCGTCACGACCAGCATCTGCGCCGCCAGCCGGGCGTCGATCTTCAGCGGGCACTACGAACTCTCCCACGGCCACACCTTCGGCAAGCCGCCGTTGCGGGAGGAACTGGTCCGGGACAGCTACCCGGCCGTCCTCAAGCGGGCCGGCTACCGCACGGGCTTCGCGGGCAAGTTCGGGGTGGGCGTGGCGCGGGGGGCGCAGGCGGAGATGTTCGACGTCTACGAACCGATTAACCGCTCGCCCTACTTCCACAAGCAGCCGGACGGCTCGCTGCGGCACACGGCGGACCTGATCGGCGATAGGGCGGAGGAGTTCATCGCCTCGACGCCCTCCGATCAGCCGTTCTGCCTGTCGCTCTCCTTCAACGCGGGCCACGCCGAGGACCGCGACCTCCGCGATCATTTCCCCTACCCGGAGACCGAGGCCGACCTCTACCGAAACGAAAAACTCCCGCCGATCGGCCCGGCGCCGCCGCAGGCGTTCAACCGGCTGCCGGAGTTTCTGCAGGAGAGCATGAACCGGGATCGCTGGCAGTGGCGCTGGCACTCCAACTTCCAGCGGGAACGCAACACCCGCGACTACTACCGCCTGTTGAGCGCCGCGGACCGCAACGTCGGTCGGGCGATCGCGGCGCTGGAGCAGGCCGGACGCCTGGAGAACACGCTGGTGATCGTCACCGGCGACAACGGCTACTACATGGGCTCCCGCGGGTTGGCGGGGAAGTGGTCGCACTTCGAGGAGAGCCTGCGGGTGCCGCTGGTCGTCGCCGGACCGGGCGTGAACGGCGCCGGCGGGGCCGGGGGCGGCAGCGGGATCGGGGAGCGCGGGGCGGGGCGGGTGGAAGACGCGGTCGCCCTGAACGTCGATCTGCCGGCGACGATGTTGGACGCCTGCGGCCAACCCGTGCCGGAGCATTATCAGGGGCGCTCCCTCGTGCCGTTCCTCAAGGGCGAGACGCCGGCCGACTGGCGGACGGACTTCCTCGCGGAGCACCGCATGGACCATCCCCGCATTCCGAAGTGGCAGGGCGTGCGGGGCGAGCGGTGGGTCTACGCAAATTACTACGAGCAGTCGCCCCCCTATGAGTTCCTGCACGACCTCTCCGCCGACCCGCTCCAGTTGAAGAATTTGGCGACCGATCCGGCCTTCGCGGACCAATTGGGGACGATGCGGGCTCGGTCCGCCGAATTAGAACGGATGCGGGAGTCGGGCGATCCCGGAGCCTGAGTCCGCGGGACCCGCCGGTTCGGCGTCCGCCCGGCGAAAAACGGGCGCCGGCGGGCGACGTGCTTCCCCGCAGAGGGGGCGAAGTGATACTTTGGGGGGCGGCGCTCGCCGTTTCCCAAGTCTTTCCGGACGCACTTCCCGCGACCGCGTTCTGCCTGTGCCCCGCTCCCGAACCACCGCCGACGCGACCCCCCGGGGAGAGTCCGTCGTGCGGGCCGGCGACGCGGGGGGCTTTCTGGAGACGCTCGGCAAAAGCGATTTGCTTCCCGAGACGCGCGTCGCAGAACTGACCGAGCGCCTCGGCGGGTGGAGCCCGGAGGCGGCGGCGTCCGAGCTGGTTCGCGAGGGCCTGCTCACCCGCTACCAGGCGGACCGGCTGCGGGCGGGACGTTACCGCGGGTTCTTCCTCGACCGCTATCGACTCCTGGCGGTACTGGGGGCCGGCGGGATGGGCAACGTTTACGTGGCCCGGGACGAGGGCGACGGCCCGACCGGCGGGCAGCGGGTCGCGCTGAAAGTGCTCGCCGAGGGGCTGCGGGACGACGCCGGCATGATCGCCCGGTTGAAGTACGAGGGCGTCGCCGCGGGGCGGGTGAACCACCCCAACGTCGTGCGGGCCCTGCGGTTCTGCAAAGCGGACAACGGCCCCGGCGACCACCTGCTGGTGATGGAGTTCGTCGAGGCGGTCAGCGCCGAGGAGCTGCTGATCCGGGGCGGGCCGGTCAAAAGCGCCGCCGCCTGCGACATCGCCCGCCAGGCGGCGTTGGGGCTCGCCGCCTGTCACGAGGCGAACCTGATCCACCGGGACGTGAAACCGGCGAACCTGCTGGTCGCGGCGGACGGCACGGTCAAGGTGGCGGACTTCGGCCTGGCCCTGCTGACCGACCAGGCGGCGGCGGAGTTCAGTCTGCAGATGATCTTCGGCCACGACTGCGTCGGCTCCGCCGACTACATGGCGCCGGAGCAGAGCCGCAACAGCACGGAGATCGACCCGCGGGCGGACCTGTACTCGCTGGGCTGCACGCTGTACTCCCTGCTGACGGCCCGCGTGCCGTACCCGGCCCGCACGGGCCGGGAGGTGTTGAAGGCCCACCGCCGCAACGCCGTGCCGGACGTGCGGCGGAAGGCGCCGGACACCCCCGCGGAGGTCGCGGCGCTGGTGGCCCGGTTGATGGCGAAGGACCCCGCGGACCGCCCGGCGAACGCCGCCGAGGTCGCCGCGCTGTTGGAGCCGCACTGCCGGCGTAAGCCGGTGGCGTTCGACTTCGACACGATCCTCAACTCCCGCGCCCGGGCGGCGGCCAAGAAGGCGGAGCGGCGCCGGAAGGAGGCGGCCCTCAAAGCGGAGCAGAAGCGCAAAGCGAACGCCCCGGACGCCGTCCCGGCGGCCCCGTCGCCCGCGGAGTCGGACCGCGAAACGGGCACCACCGCCGACCTCGACACCGCCCGGCCGGACGCGGGCCGCCGCTACGATTCGTCGTCGATCCTGACCGCCGCCTCGCTGGGCCAGCGCCGCAGCGCCGCGGACCTCGCCTCGGAGATCTTGGGCGGGGGATACGCCGGGCAGGAATCGAACGTGCGGGATTCGTTCTCCCACCTGTCGCACGTCGGCCGCCGGCTGGAGTCCGACGCCGGGGCCGGGACCGACGCCGTCCCGGACTCCGCCGTCGTCGACGACTGGTCCCCGAAGGCCGCGCCGCAGCGGGCGGAGCCGGCCCCCAGCGGTGTGGAACTGCCGGCGATCTCTCCGCCCACCCGACTCGTGCCGGCCGGGCTGGCGGGCTGGTTCCTCCCCCAGATTCCCGTGCGGGGCGGGCGGCTGACGGTCGGCCGCTCCGCCGATTGCGACGTCCGGCTGACCGACGCCGGCGTCGCCCCGGAGCACTGCGAGCTTCGGTGGAACGGCCGCAGCTGGAACGTCGCCGACCTCGGCGGCGGCACGGCCGTCAACGACGCCCCGCTGCACGGCGGCGCCGGCGCGGAGCTGGGGCACGGCGACGAATTGACCCTCGGCTCCCGCCGATTCACCCTGCGGCTCGGGCCGGTCCGCAAGCCGCTCGGTCCGTGGCTGGTCGCCGCCGCGACCGCCCTCGCCGCCGCCGGAACCGCCGCGGCCGTGTGGGTCTTTTAGGGCGTTTCGCTCGTTCGCGAGGAGCCTTCCCTGAGCTCGAAACGCAATCGGGGGGAACGTTCCGCCCCTCGCCTGCGTTTCGGGCTCACGGGGAAACCAAATCCCGGCCGGTCACCGGCCCACGCTTTCGAGCATCTTCTCGTAGACCGGCGCCATCGTGGCGAAGTCGCGGGTGGAGCTTTGCATCACCACGGTGTAGGTGTCGTTGCCGACCCGGAAGGTCCCGCGGTAGCCGGTGATCGCTCCGCCCAACGTCCTCGAGGCGGTGAACACGCTGCGGCGGGCCTCGCCGGCTTTGGAGTCGAAGTTCTCCCCGCCCGTCTCGGAGTAGTTGGAGAAGTTCGATTCGACCTGGCTCTTCACGGCCTCGTGCTGGGAGTAGATGGGCGTCAGCTCCTCGGGCAGCTCCTCGCCGGGGGCGAGTTGGGTGTCGCCCGCGTTGGCGATGTCGCCGACGGCGGAGCCGCCGAGGCTCTGGCGGACCTGCACCTCGCCGCCGGGCCCCTCGAAGGTGGCGAACGCCGGCCGCCCGCCCTGACCGCCGCCTTCCCGGACCGTCTCCCAGTTGCTCGGCACGTCGATGGCGAACTTGCCCTGCTCCGGGTGGGTGTAGCGAACCAGTTCGCCCGGCGGTTCGACCGGGCCGGAGCCGAACAGCATGTACGCCGTGCCCGCCCCCGCGAGCGCCAGCACGGCCAGGGAGCCGCCGACGATTCCGAGAATCACCGGCAGCGGCGGGGGCGGATCCTCCTCCTTCTTCTTCTTCGGCGCCTCCGTGGGCGTGGCGATCTCGTCGGTGAGCGGGCCCTTCTGCACGCGGGCGGGCAGGCCCTTCTTCGACAGCGCCCCCCGGGAGCCGGAGTCGTGGCCGAACTCGCTGAGGTCCAGCCCGGCGAAGATCTCCCCGCTGTTCCCGCTGCCGGTCGGCGCCGGGGCGGGCTCGGCGGCCCGTTTCCGCTTCGCCTTCGCCGGCTTCTTCGCGGGGCGGGGGGCCTCGCCGGCCGCGGCGGGGACGGGGACCGCGCCCCCGCAGGCGGGGCATTTCACCGTCTTACCGGCGGCGGACGGCTTCAGCTTGAACCCCTTAGCACAGTCTGGGCAGCGGGCGGCGATCGCGGCAGGCACTATGGATTCTCCGACGGGGCGACGCCGCGACCGGGGGATCGACGACGCGGCCGGGAAACGGAACGGCTCGGGACGGGCGGCGGGATGGGGCGAATCCCGGAACGGGACAGAAGGGTCCACCCCCGAATCGGACCATACCGCCGCGGACCGCCCGGGTGGTACGGTCCGCGGGCGCGGATTGCTTCCGCCGCCAGAGCGATGGGGCGTCGGTCGCACAACCGGCCAGCGTCGCTCGTTCGACCGTCCTCCCGTTGTTCCCTCTCCCCACGGATCGCCCGGATGCACGCCCCCGCCCGATCTCACGCCGCCCGGTCTCAGGCCGCCCGTCGTTCGCTCCGCCCGCTCTCCCTGCTGTCGGCCGTCGCCGCGCTGGCGGTCGGCGCCGTCGCCGCCCCGGCCGCGGTGAAGACGGAGACGGTCGAATACCAACACGACGGCACGACGTTCAAAGGGTTCGTCGCCTACGACGACGCCCTCGACGGCCCCCGGCCCGGCGTGCTGGTGGTCCACGAGTGGTGGGGCCTGAACGACTACGCGAAGCATCGGGCCGAGATGCTGGCGGAGTTGGGCTACGTCGCCTTCGCCGTCGATATGTACGGGCAGGGCAAGACGGCGGAGCACCCCGAGGAGGCCTCCAAGTTCGCCGGGATGGTTCGTGACAACGTGGACGACTGGCGGGCCCGGGCCCTCGCCGGGTTGGACCAGTTGAAAAAGCACCCGAAGACCGATGCGGGCAACCTCGCCGCGATCGGCTACTGCTTCGGCGGGGCGACCGTGTTGCAGATGGCCTACGCCGGCGCCCCGGTGAAGGCCGTGGTCAGCTTCCACGGGGCGCTGCCGGCTCCGTCGCAGGAGGAAGCGGAGAACGTCTCCGCCGGCGTGATGATCTGCCACGGCGCCGCGGACGGGTTCGTCCCGCCGGAGCAGGTCAAAGCCTGTCTGGAACCGCTGGAGAAAGCGGGGGCCGACTACGTCTTCACCGCCTACGCCGGCGCCAAGCACGGCTTCACCAATCCCGGGGCCGACGAGCGCGGAATGGACGGTCTGGCCTACGACGCCAAGGCCGACGCCCGCAGTTGGGCGGCGATGAAGGCGCTGTTCGACGTCGCCCTGAAGGGCGAATCGTTGCCGACCGCCGCGGACGCGAAGTAGCGTCTGCGACTCCCGCGGCCCGTCCGCCCCGCCGTCCCCCTCGTTCCGCAGCCGTCCCGTGCAGCAGATCAAGTTCTTCAAAGCGACTGAAGCGGACCTCTCCGCCCTGGAAGCCGAGATGAACGACTGGCTCCGCGACAGCGGGGCGAAGGTCGTGCAGGTGTTCGGCAACATCGCCCCGCAGACGGTCGTGCCGGAGGACGGTTCCCACGGGCTGACGAAAAGCGCCTTCGCCCCCAGCGACGTGCTGATGGCGGTGGTCTACGAACCGAACGGGGGTTAGCCGCTCTCTTGAAGAGAGCGGCTCTCGGCCCGCTCACAGATCGCCCGGGATGAGGCTGTCGAAGTCGACCCCCGTGGGGTTGGCCGGCGCCGCGGCGCCGCCGGGGGCCGCGGCCGGCGTCCCCGAGTCGCCCTCGGCGACCGGTTCGGCGGGGGCCTCGTTCGGATCGAGGATCGCCCCGCCGGTGCGGTCGAGCTCCCGCCGCCATCGCTTCACGGCGCTCTCCCGCTGGGACTCCGAATCCAGCGGTCGGTACGACTTCGTCACCCCGGTGAGCCGCTCCAGTTCCGCGATCGCCAAAGTGCGGACGGCCAGTTCGGGGCTTTCGAGGGCGGAGATCACCTCGGCGCTGATCTGCGGGTCGCGGGCCTCGGCGTCGGTCAGGCGGTCCAGCAGCCGGCCGAGGGCGATGCGGGCCTCCCGGGGGAACTCGCGTTCCAGGGCGGTGCGGACCTCGGCGTCCATCTCGGGGTTGCGGCCCAGCAGGGCTCGGAGACCGTTCGCGGCGACCAGCACGACGGAGGGGTGCGGGGTCCGCTTGAGCGTCCGGGCCAGATCACCCGCTCGCCCGGCGAGGGCCAACGCGGCGACCGCCTGCCGGGCGAGCAGTTCGCGTTGATCCTCGACCAGCGGCGGCAGGGAAACCTCCAACGGCTGACCCTTGATGAGGGCCGCGGCGAACTGGTCGGTCAGCAGCGTCTCCGCCTCCGAGGGCGGGGCGCCCGTCGTCCAGCCGGGCAGGCCGTCCGCGAACAGGCCGGCGGCGGACGCCGGCGCCGCCCCGGGGGCGGCCAGTTGGCCGGCCTCAGTGATCATGGCGACGGCGCTGCCCGGCGGCAGGGCGACCGGCTCCCCGCGGGAGCCCGGCGCCAGATCGACGGCCTGCACCGTCCCGCCCAGCGCCGCCACCGCCGCCCGCTGCGGGGCGCCGGTCAGATCGGCCCCGGCGCCCTCCGGGCGTCGCGGCTCCACCAAAATCGCCGCCGCGGCCCCCGGGGCGGGGACCAGCCGCCACTTCGCCCCGCCGGCGCCCACCACCACGGCCGGTTCGCTTTCGCCCGTCGCCCCGTCGGTCGCCGCGTCGCCGCGGATCAGCCGGACGCGGCCGTCCACCACCGCCATCCCCAGCGCCGCCCCGTCCGCCTTCGCCGGGTCGAACAGAACCCGCGTGCCGCCCAACAATTCGACGGTCAGCGGCGCCCCCTCCACCGCGACGGTCGCTCGCAGGGGCTCGGGGACGACCAGCGGCACGCCCTTCGGCGCCGGTTCGCCGGCGGGCACGAGGTAGAACCCGTTCCGGGCCGGGTCGAACGCGTACAGGCCCTCGCCTTCCGTCACCGACAGCGGCGCCGAGGGGGCGATCGCGGGGGCGGCGTCTGCGGTGGCCGCGTCGGCGGTCTCGGCGTTCGGCGCGTCCGCGTTCGCCGGAGCGGCGGCGTCGGGCATCGCCCCGTCGCTGGAGGCGACGGCGACCGGGGCGGCGTCCGCGTCCGCCTCCGGCGGCGGGGGGTCGACGGGCATCGCGTCCGCCAAGCGGGCGGCCTCGGCCTCGTCGGCGGCGGCTTCCGCGGCGGCGGCCTCCGCGGCGGCGGCCTCGGCCGCGGCGATCCGGGCGGCCTCGGCGTCGAGCGCCTCCCCGGCGTCCGCCCCGTCGGTGCCGGCCTCCGCGGCCTCCGCGTCCGCCTCGGCGACGGCGGCCGGCGCCAGGCCGGTCGCGTCCGGGGCGGCCGGATCGGCGTCGCCCGCCAGGCCGGAGAACAGATCGCGATCCACCGCCAGCGAGCCTAGCCAGATCGCCGCCAGCAGCGCCG
This sequence comes from Alienimonas sp. DA493, assembly GCF_043951915.1. Classification (NCBI taxonomy): domain Bacteria; kingdom Pseudomonadati; phylum Planctomycetota; class Planctomycetia; order Planctomycetales; family Planctomycetaceae; genus Alienimonas; species Alienimonas sp. DA493. The sequence continues at coordinate 53,662 of NZ_JBINJD010000017.1, forward strand.
CCGCCGCGTACGGGACCCAACCCCAGCCGCGGCGGGTGTGCTGACGAAGGTGCTCCGGCAGCCCGGCCTCGAACCCCTCGGACCGCGGCGGGACCGCGGCCATGTTCGGCGACGACTGATGCGCCGGCCGGGCCGGGTGGGCGTCCGGATCGGCGGCGGCGGTCGGCGCCAGACCGGCCAGCCGGGCGGCGAGCGTCGGCGGGACCGCCACCGGCTCCGAGAGCACCTGCGTGAGAATTTGGTGCCCCGCGGCGACCTCCGCCAGGTGCGCGTCGTCGTTCAGACAGACCTGCTCCACCGCGGCGACCCGCTCCGGCGGGAGGGCGTTGTCCAGGTAGGCGGCGACCTCGTTCGGATCCAGCGCCGCCGTCTCCGGCGTCGGGGCCCCGGCGTCGCCGCCGGCGGTCGGATCGCCCGGCACGCCCAACCGGCGCCGGCGGATCACCTCTTTCGCCCGCTCGGCCAGTTCCCGGGCGGCGGGGGCCTCCTGCAGTTTCGCCCCGATCTCCCGCGCCTCCGCCGGGGTGAGTTGATCGTCCAGATAGGCCAGCAGGGTTCGCAGCGTCAGGCGCATCGCGGCGGGGCGGGTGGGAGGGCGGGGGGCGTTCGTAGTGGTGGGAACCGCAACGTGGTTTCGTGCACGAAACTGTCCCGGACGGGCGATTTTTTCGCAGATCGCCCGGCCCGGGAGGGTCGCGCCGGCGCCGGTGGACCCCGGGACGCCGCCGACCGATGGAAGGGGAGCCCCCTTTCCGATCCGGCATGGAGCGACGGCGGATGACCCACGGCCGACCAGCCTTCCCGAACGCCGCCCCGACCCCCGGGGGCGCGCCCGAGAGCGGCGACGACGGCCCGACCCTGCTCCCGCTGCCGACCCTCACGGTGCTCGGCGGCGGGGGGAGCGGGGGCTGCTCCGGCGGCGGCTGCGGGGCGGGCGGCGGAGGCGGCTCCGACGACGAGGGCGGCACGCCCTGCGACGGCTGTCACGCCGGGTGTTGCCGGAGCTTCGCGGTCCCGGTGACGGGGGCGGACGTGTTCCGCCTGACCCGGGCGACCGGGCGATCCTTCTGGGAGATCGCCTGCCGCTGGCCGGACGCGGAGGGCAAGATCTCCCGCCGCTACGCCCCGGCGCTGTACTTCGCCGACGATCCGAAGGCCGCGACGGTGCTCTGCCTGACGCACGAGCCCAGCGCCGCGCTGCCCGGCAGCACGAAGTGTCGGTTCCTGCAGGAGACCCCGCCGACCGCCGAGAACCCCCGCGGGACCGGCCGGTGCGGCGTCTACGGTCAGCGGCCGGCCTCCTGCCGATCGTTCCCGCTGCGGTTCGCCTCCGACGGACACCTCGTCAAGGTGCACGACGTGCCGGCCCGCGGCCGATCCGGCGCCCATCCGGCCTACGACCTGTGCCCGCGGCCGTGGACGGCGGACGACGTCGACCCGCTGACGGCCCCCGGCGAACTGGCCGCGGCCCGCTGGGAGATGGACTTCTTCCGCCGCGTCGCCGCCGTCTGGAACCGGACCCCGCGGTCGGCGGAGCGGTTCCCGGAGTTCCTCGAAGCGATCTACGCCGGCCGCATCGCCGACGGCGGCGCCGCGGAGGCCCCGCGGCGTCAGGCGGCGTGAGCGGGGCAGTGGGGCGGGCACGGAACGCACTTTGATAGAGGCGGGGAACTGTCGGCGCAGCGGCGAACCCGGCCGCGGCGGAGGGTTCGCTCCGCCGCGGACCGGGACGCGGGTCGAGTTGTCACAGCGGGTTCACGTCGTTGCGCGGTCGGTGCGCCCCGCCCCGCCCGGCGGCTGCCGGTCCGGCGGGCGCCGGCGTGGGGGGAAGGGATGTCGATGGGGTGCGGCGCCCGCCGATCGGTGCGGGGGCTGCGGGGCTCGGGGCGGCGAAGGCCGGCCCCGGGCGGGGGTGGGGCTCGCCCGCCGGGCGAACCTGCGCGAGGCTCGGCGGCGGGGCGCCTGTCGGGAGGAACGGAACTCGCCTGTCGAGTCCGCCGGCGACGTCGGCGCGGGGGGTGCTCCCGGCTCGGCTGCTAGCTAGTCAACGCGATGACGGCCGCGGCCCCCGGACCCGACGTGTGACCCCGCTCGCGGCCTGACCGCCGTGCGGCGTGCCGGGGGGCGGGGTGCTAACGTCCTGGGCCCTACCTCACGCGGGGGCGGGACCTGTTTCGTCCGAACTCGTTGCCGGATCGGCGGTTTGGCGTACGAACCGTGCGGGTCGGCCGCCGTCTCGGCCACTGGCTCTCAATTGGGGGCCCCGCTTTCACGCCGCAGGCGGGTGAGCGTGGAGGGCGATCCGGCTCCGCTCGCGACCGTTGGGCGTCACTCGCATGCTCAACCCCGCTCCGCTGGCGCGCCGCGGTGAGCGCCTGGCGCCCGACGCGGCGGCGGGCAGGGCCGGCCCCCTCCGCACAACAGGGCTTATACAAATTCATGTCTGATCCTGATCGATTGCTCGAACTGATCGAAGAGGGCGTCGTCGAGCATGGCGGCGACCTTGCCGGCTGGACCCGACGCTTCGAGGACACGCTGCAGCTCTTTGACGGGCGGGTGACGCTGCACGCCGTGTTGAAGGACGCCGGGCCGTCCTCCCGCGACGGCGTGGTGCACGCCCACGTCATGGCGACGCTGCACGAACACGATGACGAGGCGCTCGACGCTTGCCTGTTCGGGATGGGCGAGGACCGCGAGGCGGCGCTGGAACAGGCCGCCGTGATGTGGATCACCTGCGTTGCGGGGCCGATCAAATCATTTATCGACAACGAGCCCGTTTGCATGACATGCCAGGCGGGCGTCGAAGGGGGCGACGCCTCGGAGGGCTACTCTCAAGGCGACTACGGCCTGTCCGGACTTCGCGCCTTCGTCGGGCCGTCGATCTCCCGCGGGTTTCAGGACGGGGCCGTTCAGTTGGCGCTTGACGACACAAAGCCCTGGTTCCGCTTCGCCGCCGAATCCGCCGCGCCACGCAGGGTGCATCTGGCGAAAGCGACCGTCGTCTCGGAGGGGGGGGAGGGGTGGCGCCGCGAATTGGAAATCGACGGGCATGACGTCTCCCACCAAGACCCAAACTGGCCGGCCGGCGTGCAAGGTCCCGGCTTCGGATACCTGACGCGGTTCGCAGTGTTTGAGTTTCCTCGCAACTCAACAGAGATTTCCCGGCGAGCCGAGTTGGAGCGAGTCATCCGCTACTTCGCTGAGAACTTCGCGAAGTACGAGTCCGTCGATCGGCTCATGGAAGAGATGGTTCGCCAGGGGTTCGACCCTGACCTCGTGCATGAGACGGAGTCCGTCTCCACAATCGCGTTCGGCCGCACCCTCTTTGAAGGGCATGGAGTTCAATATTCCCCGACCGTCATCCTCGCCCGTCGCGACGGGCGGATTGAAACCGACGTTCCGCTAATGTCGATCCCGGCTTACGCACGCGCCCGTGCCCTCGCCGCCCCGTTACGCAAAGGAATGACGAACGAAGAATTCGAGGCGCTTTGTCTCTATAATGCAGAATCGCGCGCGATCCTGCAGGCCATCAAGGCCTCCGGCGACGAATTGGACCTGACTCACTTAAAGATGTATCCGTCCGTCGTGCCGGATCGCGGCGTCAATGAGAAGACGATGGATGCTGCGCTCGCGGCGCTCGACGCCCGGGTTGAGCGAGACCGCTTGATCCCCAAAAAGCCGTGGTGGAAGTTCTGGTCGTGAAATGATCGCGGGCGGGTGGCCGGGGCGGCGGGGCGGCGTCGATCCGCATCCGA
>NZ_JBINJD010000180.1:0-10261 GCF_043951915.1 Alienimonas sp. DA493
GGCGAGACCGGCCGGCTCGGCGCCGGGGCCGGCCGGGCGTTCGTTCAGCAGGTCGTGGGGAAAGGCCTCCTCCAACCAGCCGACTGTCGGCCGCGGCGGGGGACTCGGCGGGCGCGGACCGCCGCCGCCTCCGCCGCCCCCGGAGGGCGGCCGGGGCGGGGACGGCGGGGCGACGCCCACCCGCACGCCCTGGATCACGTAGTCGAGGTACTTTTCCCAGTACGCGTAGTGCAGGAGCGAGTCCGCCGGCGGCGCCACCCCGGGCATCAGCGGGCGGAGTTGAAGGTCGATCAACGCGCTGTAGCACTTCCGTTTGCGGACCGCTTCGTCGTCGGTCGGCAGGATGCGGTATCGCAGCGGCACGGCGGAGTTCGCGAGCGGGCCGTCGTCCTTCGTGAGGTTCGCGTAGGCGTACCGGTCCTCCGGCACCAACCCGCCGCCGACGTACTCCAGCCGGCCGGGGTACTCGCCGAAGCCGAGGTCCTCGAACAGGTCCTCCGCCAGTTGCGTGCCGATGTTCGGGTAGCCGGCACCGCGGAAGGCGTCGTTCAGCAGGTCCGTCGCCCAGCCGACCTCGGTGTCGTCGTTCATCGACCCGCTGAGGTCCACCACGAAGCAGATGTCCCGCGGGTGCACCACGGCGACCGCCTCGGTCCGGGCGTCGAACGTCTCCGCACCGATCACCGGGCCGAACAGCAGTCCCTGGTCGTTCCGCCGGGTGATCACCTTAACCGCGTTGGGGGCGAGGGCGTCGGGGTCGAAGGTGCGGGCCTCGAGGTCCCAGAAGCCCAGCGAGACGTCCTCCTCAGGCACGTACACCCGGTCGTTGTTCGCCCGGTTCTGGGCCGCGATCCGTTGGGCCTCCAGGCGGACGGCGGCGGGGCCGTCGGCCAGCTCGGCGGCGCCGGCGAGGGCGGCGGCGTCCGCGGCGTTCTGCAACTCGCCCCGCGTCATCGCCACGTAACCCACGTCGATGCTGAAGGCCAGAAAGGCGAACGCCAACACCAACAGCGCCGCGGCCAGCGGCAGGATCACCCCCCGCCGCGGCGCCGGGCCGGGCCCGCCGGCCGGACGGCGGCCCGGTCCGCGGACCGCAGCGCGAGGGGGACGGCGGACGACGTGCACGGGAGGGGCTCCGGGGGAAACGCGGCGGCCGCCGGCGGGCATCCCGGCGTCCGCCCCAACGCTGGGTCGCCCCGCCGGCCCCGGCGCGACGAACCCGCCGCCGGTCGCCCGAAACCCGATCCGGTCGTGCCGATCGCGGCGTCCCTGACGCCGCCCGGCCGGCTCATCCCCGGCTCATCCCCGGCTCACCCGGCCGTCGGACCGGCGCCGAACCGCTCCAGCAGCGCCGCCCGCCGGTACGCCAGGCCCTTCTCCAACTCGCTCCGCAGCCGGTCCGCCGTCAGCACGAAGCCCAGCAGGCCGCCGGGCGGGGCGAACCGGTACGTCTCGCGCACCGTGCAGCCGGCGTCGGGTTCCCCGCCGGAGGCCGGGGACACGGCGTGGTCGTTCTCGAAGACGGGCAGCGGGCCCTTGGTCATCGTCTCGGTGAAAGTCCCGCCGGCGGGGCCGCGGTCCTCGAAGGCGGTGACGGTGTAGACCACCCGCTGCGGCACGCCGAAGCCGACGACCTCCAGTTCGTTCGCGGTGCCCTCGGCCATCACCTCCGGCCCGTTCAGCAGCCGCACGCCGGCGTTCGGGTCGGTCAGCGTCATCACCTCCGCCGGCCGGATCAAACAGGCGAATACCTCCGCCGGCGTCGCGGCGAGGGCGACGCTGAACTCCAACTCGTGAACCGCGGGCATCGGGCAGGGGGCGTGAGGGGGACGGCCCGCCGAGCATAACGGCCCGAGCCGGCGACTCCCCGCTCCCCTCAAAGGGGGGAAAGGGGCCGGGGGCGAGGGGCGGCGACTCCCGGCCGCCCGCCCCGATCAGTGCTCGGGCTGCCGGACTCGGGGGCGGAGAGGGACGGGCTCCGTCCGCACCCCTCAGTCGTCGAAGGAGTAGTCCCGCAGCCGGTTCCGCGGGACGACGCCGGGGGCGTCCGGCTCGGGCCGCCGCGGCTCCGCGGCACTCTGCACCTCAGCCTTGTAGGCCCGGAGGGCGTGCTCCAGGGCGACCCGCTTGGCCCGCACGTCGGCCAGGCGGTCGCGGGTGTGCACCGTCGTGGCGAACCAGTCCAGCCCGGCGAGGAACAGCAGACCGCACACGCCGGTCATCAGGACCGCCAGGTAGGCCGGCATCCACGGCTGAGCGGCCGGACCGGCGGCGGCGAGGGCGGCGTCGCCGGCGGGAATCGCCACGCCCAAGAACACCAGCAGCCCGGCCACCTTCGCCCGGCGGCGGTAGCGGGCCCGGTGGAAGTCGAGTTCCCAGTCCTCCAACTCCCCGCGGGCGGCCTTCTCCTCCGCCCGCTCCCGCCCCCGCCGGTGCAGGAACACGGCGACGACCCCGACGGCGACGAGCCAGAGCCCGAAAGCGGTCGGCAGCGGGTCGAACGGCACGGCGGTCTCCGGAAGCGGGGGCGGGTCACTATCCGCGGCGAACCCCGACCGGTCCAGCGGCCGCCCGCCCGCCCGCGGACCGGGGCGCCCCCCGCCGGCTTGCCGAACCCGACCGGCCCGGCGACGGTCCGCCGGTCTTCCCGCCCCGCCCGCCCCCGCCCCGTCGCCGGTCGCCCCCGTTGGTCCAGATCATCGAATACGCCGCGGTCGTCAGCGCGGCGATCTACGCGGTCGGGCTGTCGGCCCGGCATGGGATGGACGCGGTCGGAACGCTGGCGCTGGCGGTGATCGTGTCGTTCGGCGGAGGCACGCTGCGGGACCTGCTGCTCGACCGGCACCCGCTGTTCTGGATCGCCCGGGAGCGGTACGTCGTGGTGGTGGCCGCGATCGTGACCGTCGGCGTGCTCGCCCCGCGGCCGGTCGCCCGGCTGGAGGGCTGGCTGCGCATCCCGGACGCCCTGGGGCTGGGCACCTTCGCCATCACCGGGGTGGTCATCGCCCGGCAGGAGGGCGCCGGCCCGCTGGTCAGCGCCCTGCTGGGCGTGGTGACGGGCACCTTCGGCGGGGTGATGGGCGAGGTGATCTGCAATCGCGTGCCCAGCCTGTTCAAGCCGAGCACCCCGCTGTACGCCAGTTGCGCGTTCTTCGGGGCGTGGTGCTTTCTGATCCCGGTGCAGCTCGGCGCCGACCCGCGGGCCGTGCAGCCGTTCGCCGTCGCGGCGATCGTGGTGCTCCGGCTGATCGCGGTGCGACGCCAGTGGAGGCTGAAGCCGGTCGGCGACTCGGTCGAGCCGACCGCGGAGGAGGACCTCGCCCCGGTCGACGTTCACCCCCGCCGCGCCGCGGCCCGGCGCCGCCGCCGTTCCAAAGGGACCGCCCGGCGTCGGTAGCCGCCCCGATCGGCACCCCAAACCGCGTCACGCCCGGGGGGACGAGTCGCCCGCTTCGCCCGCTTCGCCCGGGGCGTCCTCCGGCGTCAGCGGCGCGGCGACGGCCCGCACCCGGTCCAGATCCGCCCGCACCCCCAGCTCGTCCGCCCACCGATCGAGGTAAGCGTCGTCCAGGGCGGCACCCTGTTCGATCAGCACCCCGGCGACGTCCCGCTCCTGGCGTTCCGAGCCGCCCATCTGCCGGCCCCAGAGCAGCTTGCCCAAGACGATGTCCTCCGGCGAGGTCACCCAGAGCGATCCGGTGGAGAACGGCGTTCGGGTTCGGCGGGCGAACCGTTCCCGATCGAACGGGTTGTCTTTCGTCAGGATCAGGTCCAGCTTGTATTGGGTGACGTTGCTGATGGCATTGAACATCCGCCGGTTCTTGAACGCCTCCGCCGCGGCCTCCGGGGAGACGTAGAAATCTTGCCGCTGAAGGGCGCCGACCAGCCGGGCCAGCGCGCCGCGGTTCGGCGGGTCAATGACGAGGTCCGCGTCCAGCGTCATTCGCGGCTCGCCGTGCACGCTGCTGGCGAACGAGCCGGTGACCATGTACGGAATTTGAAGCGAATCCAGCAGTTCCCCGGCGCTCAACAGAAACTCGTCCAGCGTTTGATCCGGCCGGAACCCGCCGGGCGTCTCGCCAGCGCTCACGGCTCCTCCCAGCCGACGGCGGCGGCGTAGACTCGGAACGTCTCCGGGCCGAGCATCTTACGGGCGAGGCCGCGACGGAGCTGTTCCGGCGACCACTCCGGGTGCCGCCGCCGCAGACCGCTTTCGGCGAGCAGTCGGGCGGTGCGGTGCAACTGGCCGACCATCGCCAGCTTCCGGGCCGGGCTCTGCCGCCGCAGGCCGTCGGCGAGCGCCCGGGCGGCGTCCGGGGCGGTGTCGGGGGAGGTCAGGCTCATGGGGGCAGTCTACCGGTCGGACTCGCCGGCGGGACGGCCGCGGGCGCGAAGACCTCGGCGTATTGTCCCCATCGCGGGTAGCGGCCGGTCCAGGCCACGTACCCGGCCGGCAGCCCGAGCACGACCAGCCCCAACGTCGCCCTGAACGCGTCAGCCCACCCGCCGGCCCGCCACATCGCCGTGACGTACCCGGCGAACAGCGCGAGGATCAGCAGACCGATCGCCCGGACCGCGTACGGCCGGGTCCGCCGCGACAGGGCCGCGGCGGCGACCAGCGCGTTGAACCCCGCACACGCGGCCATGCCCCACCGGGCTCGTGCCGGGAACCCGGGCGTCGCGGCGAGCAGCAGGAACGCGGTCCCGCACGCGACCGCCCCAAAGCCCAGGGCGAGTCGGGCGGTGCGGCTCATCCCAGTCGCTGCCGCAGGGCGTCGTTCTGCCGGCGCAGTTCCGGCGGGAGGCGGTCGCCGCAGAGGTCGAACCATTTGTCCCGCTGGTCGCACTCGGCCAGCCAGTCGCGGCGGTTCACGGCGAATAGGGCCGCCTCGTCCGCGGCGCTGACGCCGAGGTCGTCCATGTGCAGCTCCTCGCGGGTGGGGCGATAGCCCAGCGGAGTCTCCACGGCGTCGCCGACGCCCTGCACGCGGTCCACGATCCACTCCAGCACCCGCATGTTGTCGCCGAAGCCCGGCCAGAGGAACCGGCCGTCCTCCCCCCGCCGGAACCAGTTGACGTGGAACACCTTCGGCATTTTGGTGCCCCCCTGCGCCCCGACCTCCAGCCAGTGCCGCCAGTAGTCGGCGATGTGGTAGCCGCAGAACGGCCGCATCGCCATCGGGTCGAACCGCAACTCGCCGACGGCGCCCTCGGCGGCGGCGGTCTTCTCGGAGGACATCGTCGCCCCGAGGTAGGTGCCGTGCTCCCAGTCGAAGGCCTCGAACGCCAGCGGCATCACCCGGCTGCGGCGGCCGCCGAACACGATCGCGTCGATCGGCACCCCCTGCGGGTCCTCCCACCGGTCGCTGATGCTCGGGCACTGCCCGGCCGGGGCGGTGAACCGGCTGTTCGGGTGGGCGGCGGGATGGTCGGCGGCCGGCGTCCAGGGCTGGCCGAGCCAGTCGACGCACTCCGGCGGGGCCTGTTCGAGGCCCTCCCACCACACGTCGCCGTCCGGCTTGAGGGCGACGTTGGTGAACAGCGTGTTCGCCCGGCAGCTGGCCAGGGCGTTGCGGTTGGTGTCTTCGCTGGTGCCGGGGGCCACGCCGAAGAAGCCGTGCTCCGGATTCACCGCCCACAGCCGACCGTCCTCGCCGAACCGCAGCCAGGCGATGTCGTCGCCGACGGTCTCCACGCTCCAGCCCTTCGCCCGGTCGGCGACGGGGGGCACGAGCATCGCCAGGTTCGTCTTCCCGCAGGCGCTGGGAAAGGCGCCGGCAATATACGTCGTCTCCCCCTGCGGGTTGGTGACCCCGACGATGAGCATATGCTCCGCCAGCCAGCCCTCGTTTCGGGCCTGCACGCTGGCCAGCCGCAGGGCGTGGCACTTCTTCCCCAGCAGGGCGTTGCCGCCGTAATTCGAGGAGAAGCTCATAATGAGGTCCTCGTCCGGGAAGTGGGCGATATAGCGATTCTCCCGGGAGAGGTCGCCCGTGCTGTGCAGGCCCTTGGTGAAATGGCCTTTGCGGGCCAGTTCTTCCAAAGCGACCCGGCCCATGCGGGTCATGATGCGCATATTGGCCGCGACGTAGGCGCTGTCGGTAATTTCCACGCCGACCTTGGCCGCGTCCCCGCCCGGCGGGCCCATCACGTAGGGCACGACGTACAGCGTGCGGCCGGTCATGCAGCCCTCGAACAGCGGGTCGAGGACCGCCTTCATCTCCGCCGGCGATTTCCAATTATTGAGCGGGCCGGCGTCCGCTTCGTCTTCGCAGCAAATAAAGGTGCGGTCCTCCAACCGGGCGACGTCCCCCGGATCGCTGCGGTGCAGGAAGCTGCCGGGACGCTTGCGCTCGTTGAGCTGAATCAGCGTGCCGTCGGCGACCATCGCCTCGGTCAGGCGGCGGTACTCGGCGTCGGAGCCGTCGCACCAGTGGATGTGGTCCGGCCGGGTGCGGGCGGCGACGGCCGCCACCCACGATTTCAGTTCCTCGGCGGCCTTGGCGGGGGACTCGGTGGCCTTGGCGGGAGAGCCGTGGGGAGCGTCCATGATCCGGGCGACTGATGCGCGAGTGGCGGCGGCCCCCGGGCGGGCGACGGGGGGCGTGGCGGGCGGAACCCCCGAGCATACCGCCGGGGTCCGCGGGTGTCGGCGCGGGTTTAAAATCGCCGCGGGACGGTCGAACGGGTTACGATCTGTGGATGGGAACGCCCCCGCCGCTCGCCGGAATGCCGGGATTCGATCTGACGGACGCCGCCGCGGTGCGGCTGGACGCGATCTCCTTCTTCCTCGCCGGGTTCCTGCTGGCCGCGGCGGTCGTAATGGGCTGCTGGAATCTGCTGCGGAAGGATTTTCCGAAGCTGCCGCGGCTCTCCTACAAGCGGGCGCTGGCGGCGACCGCGCTGTGGGGGCTCGTGTTCCTGCTGGGGCTGACGATGATCTCCGGCGCCCGCGAACTGCTGACCCCCGGCGCCTGGGAACGGGCCGGCTGGACCTACGAACTGACCGACGCTCCCCCGCCCGATCCCGAAGTCGCCCGCGACCGCCGCCGGGCCGGCCTCGCCGCCCTCTACGCCGCCTGGCGCGACCGCGGCGACGACCTGCCGGCCGAGGTCCTCACAATCCCCGGCCGGGCCCCGCGGACCTACCGTTTGATTGAAGGCCGCACCGCGGAGGACGCCGGCGCCGTGCTGGCGTTCGAGCCGGATCTGTTCACTGCCGACGACGGCGGGGCGGACCCGTTCGTGCTGTTCGTCGGCGGGTCCGTGCACCAACTCCCGCGGGAGGTGCTGGAGACGTTGCTGGGCGAGCCAGAGCCAGAGCCGGATACCGAGCCGGAGCCGGAACCGTGAGGGCGGGATTCACCCGGACGGAACTCGTCGTCGTCGCCGGCGTGCTGCTGACGCTGCTCGTGCTGTGCGGCTGCGGCGGCCTGCTGGAACTGCCCGGGCGGCTGCTGTTCGGGTGGGTCTCGTTCCTCGGCCGGACGCTGCCGCGGGTCTCGGTGAACCCGGCCGGGGTGGCGACGTTCGCCGTGCTGCTGGCCGGGCTGGCGGCGGTTGTGCATTCCCTCGGCCGCTGGGGGCTGTCAGGGGGCGAGGTCGGCCGCGGGTGGGGGTGGCGGGCGACGGCGGCGGTCTGCGGGCTGACGGTCGGCCTGTTCGCCGCCGGCGTCGCCGCGACCGGCGCCGGGCACCAGATCGGCTGGCTGGTCCGCTCGCCGGTCCCGCTGAACGAGCCGTGGGAAGGGAGCATGGGGTCGCTCGTTCGGAACGACCTCAAGGAAGTCGGCCTCGCTTTGCACAACTACCATTCGACTTACAAACAGTTCCCCGCCGGCGGAACCTACGGCCCGGCCGGCCGGGCCGAACACGGCTGGGCGACGCGGCTGTTGCCGTACCTCGACGAAGCCGCCCTCGCCGAGCAGGTCCGCTGGGGCGAACCGTGGCGCTCCCCCGCCAACCGGGAGCCGTTCTCTCAACCCCTGGACGCCCTCGCCTCGCCGTATTACCGCCTGCCGACAGAGGACGCCGACGGCTACGCCCTCGCCCACTACGCCGGCAACGGCCGCGTGCTGACCGACGGAGACGGCCTGCAACTCCGTGACCTTCGAGACGGGACCGTGACCACGATGCTGGCCGGGGAGATCGCCGACGGTTTCCTGCCCTGGGCCCACCCGGCGAACACGCGGGATCCGGCCGTCGGGTTGAACGCCCCCGGGGGCTTCGGGGCGCCGCGAAACGGTGGCGTGTACGTGCTGCTGGCGGACGGCAGCGTGCAATGGCTCAACGACCACGCGGACCCCGCCGCGGTCAGGGCCCTCGCCACGCCTGACGGCGGGGAGGAGATCGAACCCGGCGAGTGGTGAACCCACGCCGGCGGACCCGCTAGGCTGGGGGCATGCTCGCCCTCCTGCTCGCCGCCCCGCTCGCTTTCACGCCGTTCGACGATTCCGCGGAGGCGCAAACCGGCCCGCCGCGGGCTGTGATCGCGGGGGATTACGAGAAGAGGACCCTCGCCAAGGTGAACGCCGACGGGGAGACCGTCTGGTCCACGCCGATCCGGGCGATCCACGACCTGCACGCGCTGCCGAACGGGCACACGCTGTTTCAGACGAACTTCCGCAACGTGCTGGAAGCCGACGCCGACGGCGAGATCGTCTGGCGCTACGACGCCCCGGAGGGGGTCGAGATTCACGCCTTCCAGCGCCTGCCCGACGGGGCGACGCTGATCGCCGAAAGCGGCAAACGCCGGCTGATTGAGGTCGAGAAAGACGGTTCGATCCGCGCCGAAGTGCCCCTCACCGTCGACAACCCGGACAAACACCGCGACACCCGCCTCGCCCGTAAAACGCCGGCCGGGACGTACCTCGTCGCCCACGAAAACGACGCCGCCGTGCGGGAGTACGCCGCCGACGGCACGGTCGTCTGGACGTACGACGTCGGCTCGAAAGTCTACGGCGTGGAGCGGCTGCCCAACGGCAACACCCTCATCGGGACCGGCGACGGCCACCGGGTGATCGAGGTGAACCCCGAGGGGAAGATCGTGTGGGAACTGACCTCCGACGACCTGCCCGGCGTGGAACTCGTCTGGGTGACGATGGCGACCCGCAAGCCGAACGGGAACACCGTCGTGGTGAACTGCCACGCCGGCCCGACGAACCCGCAGATCCTCGAAGTGACGCCGGACAAGAAGCTCGTCTGGAGCTTCAAGGACTTCGACCGCTTCGGCAACGCCCTCCCGGTCGCCGTGCTGCCGGGCGAGTGAGCCGTGGGCCCCGCGGCCGTCAGTCCTTTGCGGGCTGAAACAGTTCCTGCACGAAGTGGTACAGCGTGTTCCGCCAGTGAGCGGCGTCGTGGCCGTGGTCGTCCACGTGCCAGACGTGCGGCACGTCGTGTTCCTTCAGGTACTGGTGCATCCCGCGGCTGATCCGCATCAGCCCGTCCTTGGCGCCGCAGGAGAGCCACAGGAGTTCGAGCTTCTCGGCCGTCTGGGCGGGGTTCGGGACGAGTTCCGCCGGGGCCTTCGTGTTCGGGGCCGAGGAGAACCCGCCGACCCAGGCGAACGTGTCGAGGTGGGTCAGGCCGAAGTTCAGGCTCTGCCCGCCGCCCATCGACAGCCCGGCCAGCGCCCGGCTCTCGCGGTCGGTCTTCACGCTGTAGCGGGACTCGATCGCGGGGATCACGTCGTCCAGCAGGTCCCGTTCGAAGACGGCGAACGCCGGGGCGCTGGCGAACACGTCCCCCTCGGCCCGGTCGTTCTTCTGGGCACGGCCGTTGGGCATCACGACGAGCATCGGGACCGCTTTGCCGTCGGCGATCAGGTTGTCCAGCATCACGTTCGGCTGGGCGAACCGGGTCCACTCCGTCTCGTCCCCGCCGATGCCGTGCAACAGATAGAGGACGGGATACGTCTTCTCCGGCGTGTAGCCGGGCGGCGTGTAGACCTGCATTTTGCGGGTCGTGCCGACGGTCTTCGATTCGTACTCGATCGTCTCCAGTTTGCCGTGCGGCACGTCGTCCCGCGGGGCGACGATGTCGGCGGGCGGGGCCGGGCGGGCGGGCACGTCGTCGGGGGCGAGTTCGACCGGGCGGCCGAACCGCGGCTCCCCGCCCCGCCGGTCCGGGCCGCGGCGGCCGGGACGGTCGTCGTTCTGGGCCGCCGCGGGCAGGGCCGTGGCCAACAGGGCGAGCGCGGTGAGGACGTACTTCATGACGGGAACAGGCGGGGACGAAAGCGATGCGGGGGCGGGAGGCCGGC
>NZ_JBINJD010000181.1:0-10227 GCF_043951915.1 Alienimonas sp. DA493
CCCGCCGCCGAACGGAGTCGGCCGTGTTGACCCCCCAGATCTCCCGCGGAATCGCCCGCGGCGCCGCCCTGACCTTGCTGTGCGGCGGGGCCGCGTTCGCCCAGTCCTCACCGCCGGCCCCCGCTCCGGCGCCGGAGACCTCCGGGGACGTCGCCACCGCAACCGCCGGGGCGTTTTCCGCCGACGGCTCCCTCGGCCCGCAGGGGCGGCCCCCCGGGGCGTCGTGGATCCCGCTGGGCCCCGGCGCCGCGGGGCCGGTCACGGCCACGCCTTCGCCGTGGAAGCCGCTGTTCTACAACAACGACTTCTCGGACTACGTCGGCAAGCCGCCCTACGTTTTCGGGGAGGACATGAAGCTCGTCAGCTTGACGCAGTTCCCCGGCGCCACGTTGTCCACCGGCGGGCAGGTGCGGCACCGGGCCCACGACGAGCAGAACCGCCTCCGCCCGGCGGGGGAGGTCCCGACGACCTATAACCTCTACCGGAACCGGATCTACGCGGACCTGGAGACCCAGTACGTCCGCGGCTACGTCGAAACGATCAACGCCTACAACGCCGGCAGCGAGATCGACGAACTGATCATCGACGAGAACCGCTGGGACCTGCTCAACGCCTTCGTCGACCTGAACCTGTACGACGTCGCCGCCGGTCAGGGCACGTTCCGCTTCGGTCGGCAGGAGATTCTGTACGGCGACCAGCACCTGCTCTCCCCGCTGGACTGGTCGAACACCCGCCGGAACTTCGAGGGCTACAAGTACATCCACCAGGCCGACGACTGGCGGCTGGACGTGTTCCGCCTCACCCCGGTGAACGGCGCCGCCGGCAGCCGCGGCTTCGACGAGGACCGCTTCGACGAGGACGACGAGGACAAGCCCCTCTTCGGCGTCTGGCTGAACCGCACCCTCTCCGACACCGCCGCCGCCGACCTGTTCTATCTGTACCAGGATCAGCAGAACGAACTGTCGCGGCTGGGAACCTCGATCCCCTCGCCCCGCGCCGCCGACGGCGAGCGGCACCTCGTCGGCGGCCGCCTTTCCGGAACCGTGCCCGTCTTCGCCGGCGGGTGCGACGAGGTCTGCGTCGCCGGCTGCGACGGCGTCGCCGGCAAGGCCGTCCGCACCTGGGACTACGACGTGCAGGGCGGCTATCAGTTCGGCGAGGACGACGGCGAAGACGTCTCCGCCGCCTTCTTCAACGTCAGCGGCGGCCACACCTGGAACGCCTTGGCCTGGAAGCCCCGCCTCGGCGCCCTGTTCTACTACGGCTCCGGCGACGACGACCCGAACGACGGCGAGAACAACACCTTCTACACCTACTACCCGCTGGCCCACGCCTACTGGGGCATCATCGACAACCTCAACGGGCAGAACCTGCTGGACTACGCCCTGTTCGCCTCGGTCAGTCCGACGAAGAAGCTGACCGTCACCGGCGGCTACCACCTGTTCCGCAAAGCCTCCGGCGACGATTACCTCTACAACGTCGCCCAGGTCGGCCTCGGCCCGCTGGACGCCGGCCGGGAGATCGGCACGGAGCTGGACCTGGTGGCGAACTACAACGTGAACCACAACCTCGGCTTCCAGGCGGGCTACGCGCACTTCTGGTACGGCGACTTTGCTGAGGACAGCTTCGT
Source organism: Alienimonas sp. DA493 (assembly GCF_043951915.1). Classification (NCBI taxonomy): domain Bacteria; kingdom Pseudomonadati; phylum Planctomycetota; class Planctomycetia; order Planctomycetales; family Planctomycetaceae; genus Alienimonas; species Alienimonas sp. DA493. The sequence goes on from NZ_JBINJD010000181.1 coordinate 1,631, forward strand.
CCAGGCCGAAGACGACGGGGAGTTCTTCTACTTCCAGACGACCTTCAACTACTGATCCGCCCGGCCCGCCTCCCCGCAGGCGACCCCGCCGACCGGCCCCGCGGCCCGGACGCCTTCCGCGTCCGGGCCGCGTCGTTTGGCGGGACCTCGGAGCCCGAAAGGGCGCCTGCGAAAGACGCAGCGGCGCTGAAACCGCATGAATCAAAGCGTCATGATCCGTTGCGGATGGCCGCGACCGGCTTCGGATTGCCGAAGGCGGTTGCGGAGAAGGCGAACGAATTCGGGGGCGGAACGCAGCGTAAACCGGCGTTTTGAGGCGACCTGACGGGATTGGTACGGGGCGTGCAATTTCGGAGCGGCAGCGGCCGGACGGTTCGGTCGCCTCGTTCCGTCCTGATCCGGTTCGCCCGTATGTCGGCGCCCGTTCAATATGCGTTGCCGGTCCTCGGCCGTCCGCCCGAATCGGGCGCCGGCCCGGCCGACGGGCTGAACGGGGCGCCGGCGGAGCGGGGCGTTGATTTAATTTCGGCGCTGCTGGCCCGGCAGGCGGACCTCACCGCGGTCGAACGGTTCTCCCAACGGCACGTCGACGCCGACCGGCCGGAGCAGAGCCGTTATTATCAATCGCTGTTGCCCGCGACCGGCCCGGGGCCGGGGCAACAATACGGGTTCGAGGTCGACCTGGACCGGTGCTCCGGCTGCAAGGCCTGCGTGACGGCGTGCCATAGTCTGAACGGCCTCGACGAGGGCGAGGCGTGGCGGGAAGTCGGCCTGCTGCACGGCGGGGGCCAAGCCGGCGGGGGAACGTGCGGCGGAGGGGCCGCGGGGTCGCCGGCCCTGCAGCACGTCACCACGGCCTGTCATCACTGTCTGGAGCCGGCCTGTTTGAAGGCCTGCCCGGTCGACGCCTATGAAAAGGACCCCGTCACCGGCGTGGTGCGCCATTTAGACGACCAGTGTTTCGGCTGCCAGTACTGCACGCTGGCCTGCCCCTACGACGTGCCGAAATATCACGCCGGCAAGGGGATCGTCCGCAAGTGCGACATGTGCACGGGGCGCCTGGAGGCCGGCGAGGCCCCCGCCTGCGTGCAGTCCTGCCCGCACGAGGCGATCGCCATCCGCATCGTCGACCGCGACGCCGTCATCGAACAGGCGGAGGCGAACGCCTTTCTGCCCGGCGCCCCGGACCCGGACTACACGCTGCCCACGACCGTTTATAAGACGAAGCGGGCGCTCCCCCGGAACCTGTTGCCGGCGGACTATTACTCCGTCCGCAAGGAGCACGCCCACTGGCCGCTGGCGGTGATGCTGGTGCTCACGCAGCTGTCGGTCGGGGCGTTTCTGATTGAACTCCTCCTGCGGGGCCAGTTCTACGGGGGCGAGGGGCGGGCGCTGCCGGACCCGGTGCACGCCTTCTTCTCGTTGGCCTGGGGCCTGCTGGCGCTGGGCGCCAGCACGTTGCACCTCGGCCGGCCGCACCTGGCGTTTCGGGCGGCGATCGGATTAAAACATTCCTGGCTGAGCCGGGAGATCGTCGCCTTCGGCCTCTTCGCCCCGCTGGCGATTCTCTACGCCGGGCTGACCTGGCTGCGGCCGGAGTTCTACGCCGATTCCGACTGGCTCCCGCGGGCCCTCGGCTGGGCGGTGGTGGGCGCCGGGCTGCTGGGCGTGCTGTGCAGCACGATGATTTACGTCGTCGTCCGCCGGGAGTTTTGGAACGGCCCCCGCACCACGCTGCGGTTCCTCGGCTCGACCGTCGTGCTGGGCCTCGCCGCCACGCTGCTCACCGGCGCCCTGTCGGCGAACCTGGCCGCCGCGAACCTGCTGGGCTCCGCGACGCCCGCCGACGGCGCCTGGGGCGACGACCTCACCCGGCCGCTGGCGATCGCGTTGGCGGCGGCGACGGCCTGCAAATTGATCTTCGAAGTCGCGGTCTTCCAACACCTGCGGGACCTGCAATTCACCGCGATGCGGCGGACGGCGGTGTTGATGACGACCGCCCTCCGCGGCCCGACTGCGGCCCGGTTCGTCCTCGGCCTGCTGGGCGGCGTGTTAATCCCCGCCCTGCTGGCCGCCGCCGATCCGCCGGCGGAGGCCCGGGGGACTTTATACGCCGCGGCCGCCGCGTTCCTCCTCACGTTGGGCGGGGAGCTGGCGGAGCGTTACCTGTTCTTCTCCGCGGTCGTCCGTCAAAAAATGCCCGGGGGGATGACCGTATGAGCGCCTCCCTTGAACCGCTGAAACCCCGCAACGTCCTCGCCGACCTCACCCCCGAGGGGGACGGGCTGATCGGCAAAGCGACCGGGATGCTGCGGGCCAAAACCGGCCGGCTGACCCGCGAACTGCTCCGCGAACCGGGCCGCTTCGGCCTGGGCCAGTTGCCGGTCGTGAACCGGCCGGACCGCACCACCACGGCGGTCTGCGGGTACTGCTCGACCGGGTGCGGGCTGAACGTGCATTTAAAGGACGGGCCGAACGGCGAACCCGGCGGCGGCGGGGCGATCGGCCTGACCCCGACCGCCGAGTACCCGGTGAACCTCGGCATGGCCTGCCCGAAGGGCTGGGAGGCGCTGTCGGTCCTCGACGCCCCCGACCGGGCGACCACGCCGCTGCTCAAGGACGCCCACGGCAAATTGAAGCCGGTCGACTGGAACGTCGCCCTCGACGCCTTCTGCGACCGCTTTAAAACCATCCAACGGGAGCACGGGCCGGAGTCCGTCGCGTTCCTCTCCACCGGCCAGATCCCGACCGAGGAGATGGCGTTACTCGGCTCGCTGACGAAGTTCGGCATGGGCCTGGTGCACGGCGACGGCAACACCCGCCAGTGCATGGCGACGGCGGTCGTCGCCTATAAACAGGCCTTCGGCTTCGACGCCCCGCCGTACACGTATCAAGACTATGAGGAGAGCGACTGCCTGATTTTCGTCGGCGCCAACCCCTGTCTGGCCCACCCGATCATGTGGGAGCGGGTGATGCGGAACCGACGCAAGCCGGAGATCCTCGTCCTCGACCCGCGGGCGACGGAGACGGCGATGAACGCCACGCTCCATCTGCCGGCGAAACCCAAAAGCGATCAGGCCTTCTTCTACGGTCTCGCCAATTACTTTATCCAAAACGGTTGGATCGACCGGGAGTTCGTCGCGCAGCGCACCGCCGGCTTCGAGGCCTACGCGAAGTTCGTCGAGGCGTTCCCCTTCGAACGCGTCGCCCAGGAGACCGGCCTGCCGGTCGAGACGCTGGTCGACGCGGCCCTGCGGATCCGGGCCCGGGAGCGGGTCTCCTGCTGGTGGACGATGGGCGTCAATCAGAGCCACCAGGGCGTCCGCACCGCCCAGGCGATCATCAACTTTCAATTGCTGACGGGGAACCTCGGCAAGCCCGGGACCGGGGCGAACTCGATCACCGGCCAGTGCAACGCGATGGGCTCGCGGCTGTTCAGCAACACGACCGGGCTGCTGGGCGGCCGGGACTTCAAAAAGGCGGAGCACCGGGCCGAAGTCGCCGGCCTACTGAACGTTCCCGAGGACCGCATTCAACAGCAGGACGGCCTCGCCTACCCGGAGATCGTCGAAGGAATTCTCAAAGGAAAGATCCGCGGCCTGTGGGTGATCGCCACGAATCCGGCTCACTCCTGGATCAACCGCAACCAGCTGGACGACGTGCTCGGCCGGCTCGATTTTCTCGTGGTGCAGGACATGTATCACAGCACGGAGACGGCGCAGATCGCCGACCTCGTGCTGCCGGCCGCCGGGTGGGGGGAGAAGGAAGGCACCTTTATTAACTCCGAACGGCGGATCGGGCTGCTCAAGAAGGTGCGGCGGGCCCCGGGGCAGGCGCTGGACGACTTCAGCATCTTTAAGGCGGTCGCCGACCGCTGGGGCTGCGGGGAACTGTTCGAGGAATGGTCCGACCCGGAGGCGGCGTTCCAGATCTTGAAGCGGCTGTCGGCCGGTACGCCCTGTGATTTCAGCGGGATCCGCGACTACCGCCACCTGGACGAGGCCGGCGGAATCCAGTGGCCGTTTCCCCCGCCGACAGACGGGGCGCCGGCCGACCCGGAGCCGGAGCGCCGGCTGTTCGCCGACGGCCGGTTTTATCATCCCGACGGCCGGGCGAGGTTTCTGTTCGAGGAGCCCCGCCCGCTGCCCGAGCCGGCCGGCGGCAAGTACCCGTTCACCCTGCTGACCGGCCGCGGCAGCGCCAGTCAGTGGCACACGCAAACCCGCACCGCCAAAAGCGCGGTGCTCCGCAAGCTGTATCCCGACGCGGTCTACGTCGAGGTCAATTCCCGCGACGCCCGCCGGCTCAAGATCGCCCCGGATCAACCGGTGCGGGTGGAAAGCCAACGCGGCTCGATCAAAGCCAAAGCCTTCGTGACCGGCGGCGTGCCGGAGGGCTGTTTGTTCCTCCCCATGCACTACCCGGAAACGAATCAACTGACCGACGGTCAGTTCGACCCGTACTCGCGTCAGCCGGCGTATAAGGCCTGCGCCGCCCGGCTGTCCCCCGACGTGAACTAATCGGCGACGCCGTTCCGGCCCCGCACGGACGCGGCGGTCCCCGCGCCGTTCGGCCTCGACCGGGCGCGCGGCGCTGCGCGTCGACGTCGCCGCTTCCCGAATCGCTCGCCCCGTTCCCTCCTCGCGTTCGAGTTCCTCCTCATCGAGTTCTCTCCCGTGTCCGACCCCGCCGGCCGACCGCTTCCCGTCGACGTTTCGCCGCCCCGCAAAGCGACGAAAATCGACCTGTTCAATTTCTCCACGCCGCAGATGCGGGCGTTCCATATGTCGTGGTTCGCCTTTTTCCTGTGCTTCCTCGCCTGGTTCGGCATCGCCCCGCTGATGGCCGTGGTGCGGGAGGAGATGGGCCTGACGCCGGACCAGATCGGCTGGTTAATGATCGGGTCCGTCACGGTGACGGTGTTCGCCCGGCTGCTGATCGGCTGGCTGTGCGACCGGATCGGGCCGCGGCTGTGTTATACGGGGCTTTTAATCTTCGGGTCGCTGCCGGTGATGGGCGTGGGCTTCGCCCAGGATTTTGAAACGCTGCTGACGTTTCGGGTGGCGATCGGGGCGATCGGCGCCAGCTTCGTGATCACGCAATATCACACCAGCGTGATGTTCGCCCCGAACGTGGTCGGCACCGCGAACGCGACGACCGCCGGCTGGGGCAACCTCGGCGGCGGGGTGACGCAGTTCGTGATGCCGCTGGTGATGACGTCCCTGTTCGTGGGAACGTTCGGGTTCAGCGATTATTGGGGCTGGCGGGCGAGCATGTTCCTCGCCGGGGTGGTCTGCTTCCTCACCGGCGTGGCGTATTACTTCCTCACGCAGGACGCGCCGGAGGGGAACCTCAAGGAGCTCCGGGCCGCGGGCAAAATGCCGCCGGCCAGCAGCACGAACGGCACGTTCGCCGAGGCCTGCCGGGACTATCGGGTGTGGGCCCTGTTCGTGATCTACGGGGCCTGCTTCGGCGTCGAGCTGACGATTAACAACATGGCCGCGCTGCACTTCGCGGACAACTTCGACATGGGTCTGAAGGCGGCCGGGATGGCGGCGGCGGCGTTCGGGTTAATGAATCTGTTCGCCCGCAGTTTGGGCGGCTACTTCGGCGACCTGTTCGGCGGGAAGGCCGGCCTGCGGGGCCGGGTCTTATGGCTGTTCGCCGCCCTGTTCGTCGAGGGGCTGGCCCTGATGCTGTTCTCGCGGACCAGCGCCCTGGTCTGGGCGATCCCGGCCCTGATCCTGTTCAGCCTGTTCACGCAGATGAGCGAGGGCGCCACGTTCTCCGTCGTGCCGTTTATCAACAAGAAGTGTCTCGGCTCGGTGGCCGGCGTCGTGGGGGCCGGCGGGAACGCCGGCGCCGTCGCGGCCGGGTTCCTGTTCAAGACGGACACCGCCTGGTGGCCGACGGCCTTATTGATCCTCGGCGGGGTCGTGACCTGCGTCTCGTTCCTCGCCTTCGCCGTGCGGTTCGCCCCGGAGGCGGAAACCGCCGCCCGCACCGAGTTCGAAAAGGCCCGGGGAGAGCGGACCCGCGACGAGCAGGCCCGCGGCCTCGTGCCCGCTCCCGCCCCCGCGTGACGCGGCCGGTCGGACCGGGACGGGGACGTCCCGGTCCGACCGATCGGCGGATTTTATTACCACCAAGACGATTCCCACCGCGATCAGTGCGATGACCGAGACGAACGGGTTCAACGGCGAGCAGCAAACCTACCTCCAGGGCTTCGCTCTGGGGGCGGACGTCGCCCGCAAGCTGCGGGGCCTGCCGGTGCTGGCCGACAGCGCCGCCGGGTCGCAGAACGGGGCCGGCAGCGTGATTCAGGTCGGTCCGAACGGCGCCGCGCTCGAAGCGGCCCCCGCCGGCCCGCCGGCGCCGGGACTCACGCCGATCCACGCGGAGGCTCAGAACCGGTTCCTCGCGGACGGCAAAAAGCTGTGCAAGGAGGAGCAGGCCAAACGGGACAAGAACCCCTACGACATGTGGGGCCAGATGAAGGCCTCCGCCGCCGCGGGGGAGTACCCGAAGGGCACGGACGTGTTCCTCTATAAGTTCCAGGGGCTCTTTTACGTCGCCCCGAACCAGGACTCGTTCATGTGCCGCCTCCGCATCCCGGGGGGCGAACTGAAGAGTTGGCAGTTCCGCGGGCTGGCGGACCTCGCGGAGACCTCCGGCGGCGGCTACCTCGACTGCACCACGCGAGCGAATCTGCAGATCCGCGAAATCCCCGCCGACCGGGGGCCGCTGGTTTTAGAGACGTTGAACGAACTGGGCGTCGTCCCCCGCGGCTCCGGCGGGGACAACGTTCGCAACGTGACCGCCGCGGCGACCAGCGGGTTCGATCCGCAGGAGCTGATCGAGACGCTGCCGATCGCGAAGGAGATGCACTATCACATCGCCAATCACCGGGAGCTGTACGGCCTGCCGCGGAAGTTCAATATCAGCTTCGACGGCGGCGGCCGGATCGCCACGCTGGAGGACACCAACGACGTCGGCTTCCAAGCGGTGACGGTCCCCGAGGAAACGGCGACGGACGACGTTCCCGCCGGCGTCTATTATCGCCTGACGCTCGGCGGGATCACCGGGCACAAAGATTTCGCCCGCCACACCGGTGTGTTGCTGACGCCGGAGGAATGCGTGCCCGTCGCGGACGCGGTTCTGCGGGTCTTTATCAAGAACGGCGACCGCACGGACCGGAAGAAGGCCCGACTCAAATACGTGCTCGACGACTGGGGCTTCCCCAAGTTTATCGAGGCGGTGGAGGAGGAGCTCGGCCGGCCGCTCCGCAAAGCGGACGACGCCGTCTATCGCCTCCCCGAGCCCCCGGACCGCTGGGCGCACGTCGGCGTTCACCCCCAGAAGCAGGCGGGCCGGAACTGGATCGGCGTCGTGCTGCCGGTCGGCCGGATGACCTGCGAACAGGTCCGCGGGCTGGCGGACGTCGCGGACCGCTACGGCTCCGGCAAGATTCGCTTGACGGTTTGGCAGAACCTCATTGTTCCCGACGTGGCCGACGAGGATTTGGAAGCCGCCCAGGCCGCGATTGTGGACCTGGGGCTGGACTGGCGGGCGTCGAGCGTCCGCAGCGGACTGGTCGCCTGCACGGGGAATAAAGGCTGCAAATTCGCCGCCGCGGACACCAAGGGGCAGGCGATGACCCTCGCGGCGTACCTCGACGAGCGGATCGACCTCGACGTGCCGATCAACATTCATTTCACCGGCTGCCCGAACAGCTGCGCCCAGCATTATATCGGCGACATCGGCTTCCGCGGCACGAAGGTCGAGCGCGGCGAGGACATGGTCGAGGGCTACGAGCTGGTCGTCGGCGGCGGCTACGCGGACCGGCAGGCGGTCGGGCGGTCGCTGTTCGGCGAGGTCGCCTTCGACGACATCCCGCCGCTCGTCTGCAACCTGCTGGAGCACTACCTGCGGGAGCGGGAGGGCGAGGAGCGTTTCGCCGACTTCGTCGCCCGCCGCTCCGACGACGACCTCAAAGCCGCGTCCGGATATACGCCGCCGCTCGCCGCGGCCTGACGGAACTTCTCCTCCTTCGTTCTTCCCCCCGGCCCGCACCGATGTCCCAACTTCATCCGACGCCGTTCTCCTTAATCCCCGACACCGCCCCGTTCGACATGGAGCAGCGGGCCTGGCTCAACGGATTTCTCGCCGGCTGGGTCGGCCTGCAAAACGCCGGCGGCCCGGCCGCCGCGGCCGCGACCGCCGCGGTGCAGGGGCTGGTCGCCGAGGGACCCGCCGGGGACGCCGCCGCGGAGGCGGAGGCGGAAGCGGAGGACGAGGACTTCCCCTGGCACGACGACGCGCTGCCGATGGAGGAGCGGATGGAGTTGGCCGAGGGCAAGCCGCTCAAACGGAGGCTCATGGCCGCGATGGCGCAGCTCGACTGCGGGAGTTGCGGCTACGACTGCAAGCGGTACGCGGAGGCGATCGCCGACGGCTCCGAGAAGAGCCTGAAGAAATGCTCCCCCGGCGGGAAGGAGACCGCACGGAAACTCAAAGAACTCATCGCCGAGGCCCCCGCCGACGCCGCCCCCGCCGGGAACGCCGACGGGAACGCCGCCGCCCCGCCCGCCGCGGCC
>NZ_JBINJD010000182.1:0-10032 GCF_043951915.1 Alienimonas sp. DA493
GCCCGGCGCCGGCGGGCAGGTGAATCCCGGTCGTGCACCGCAGCAGTTCGCAGCGCTCGACGACCGCCGCGTCGCCCTCCAGCAACAGACCGAAGACCGCGTCCGCGACCGTGCAGTCGGTCACGGTCGCCCCGGGGCCGCTTTCGTACCGCACCCCGTTCTGCCCGCCGGTCGTCGTGCAGTTCGAGAGCGTCAGCCGCGAATCGCGGGCGAAGAACGCGGAGTGCACCGCGTCCGTCACCGTCACGTCGCACCCCGTCGCGGTCAGCTCCGACCCGGCGAAGCAGTACGCCCCGTCGCCGGCGCCGCTGTACGTGTAGTTCGTGAGGGCGGCGGTCGCGTCGTGCAGCACGACGCCCCAGCGCCCGCCGGCGCACGTGCAGTCCTCCAGTGTGATCGCGGAGGCGTTCGTCAGCATCGCCGTCACGTCGGAGGCGGCCCCGTCGGGGTGCGGCTCGAGGGCGAAGCCGCGGAAGACGTGGCCGGCGGCGTTCGACGCCGTCAACGCCCGCCGGCCGGGGGCCGACGCCCGCAGGGTCGCCGTGCCGGGCGCCTCCGGCCTCCAGAGGACCGGGGCGGCCGAGGCGTTCCCCCCGCGGATTTCCTCGTCCCAATACGTGCCCGGCCCCACCAGCACCCGGTCGCCCGGCTCGACGAACGACGCGGTGTGCCCCAGCGTGCGGAAGGGCAGTTCGTCGCTGCCGAGCAGCAACAGGTTCGTTTCAAGCCCCAGCAGGCCGAGGTCGACCGCCACCAGGTCGGCGCCCGTCTTGCGGACGTACCAGTCTCGCGCCCCCGCCGGGGGAGCGGCCGCCAGCAGGGCGACGACGGCGAGCAACGCCCGCGGACCCGGGCGACGGCGGTGCGGAACCACAATCATGGACTCCGGGGGGACGGAACCTCCGGCGGGGGCGCGGGCGGCGCCGGCGGCGGCGGCAGCCGATCGCCCGCCCGCAGGCCGCCCGGCGGCCGGACACGAGACGCCGGGGAGACCGCCGGCGGGAGACGGGCGATCCACGTCTGCCGACCGGCGCCGAACGTCGGCGGGCGATCCGCCCAGGCGCCCGGGGCTTCTCCCGGGAGGACTGTCGGGGCCGTGGGGGCGGGGGCCGCGGGCGTCGGCCACAGCACGAACGGCGCCTCCTCGCCTTCCCGCAGGACCCGGGCGAAGTTCTCGCCCAGTTCGAGCGCCGTCAGCCCGTCGCGGCTCTCACCGGCGCCCAGCAGCAATATCCGGCCGGGCTCCCCCGGCCGCCCAACCCGAAACTGGGCGACCCGCCGCCCGTCGATCTCCCAAAACCCCCGCAGCGCGTACTCCGTCTTCGGTGGGCCGGGCGGCGCCGCGAGGCTCACCGGCGGCGGGGGACCGAAGAAGTTCCAGTCCGGCGGATCCGTGCTCGTTGGCGCCTCCCCGGACGACTCCGCCGCAGCCGTCTTCGCTGGCGGGGGAGGGGGAACGACGGCGGACGGCCCCACGTCAGGCGGGGCCGTGGCGGGCGGCGGCAGGGCGGCCTCTTCGCACCCGCAGAACATCGCCCCGGCCGCGGCGGCGGAGGCGATGAATTGCGGGGCGCGCGGACCGAACACCGGGACGGCGGACATTGCTCAGGGCGGGGAGAACCCCTGTCCGATCGGGCGGCGCTCCGCAGCGAGAATACATCAAGGGGCGGCTATGTCGGGAATCCGACAGGCGCCCCCCGGCGCCGCTTCACACCACTGCCCCAGGGCGACGCCCTTCCCGGCGGCCCCTCGGCGCTTGCGGAGCCGGCCTCAGGCGGTGCGTCGCTTCATGAACTCCAGGCCGTTCGTGGCGAGGGCTTCCTCGGAGGAGAACATGCGGCGCCAGATCATCGTCGCGGCGGCCAACTCCGGCAGGGCCAGGCCGAAGGCTTCGATCACCAGCCAGCCGTCGTAGCCGATCTCCTTCAACGCGCCGAAGGTTTCGTCCCACCGCACCTGTCCCTCGCCGGGGGTGCTGCGGTCGTTCTCGGAGATGTGGACGTGCCGCAGGTGCGGGGCGGCGTGGCGGATTGCGGCGGCGGGGTCCTTCTCCTCGATGTTGGCGTGGAAGGTGTCGTACATGCAGCCGACCGCCGGCCGGTCCACGGCGGCGGCGAAGTCCGCGACCTCCATTTGCGAGTTGAGGAAGTAGCACTCGAACCGATTGATGGCCTCCACGGCGATCGTCACGCCCACGTCCGCGGCGTGCTCGCCGGCGGCGGCGATCGCTTCCACGGCCCGGCCCCACTCCACGTCCGTCCGCGGCTTGCCGGTGAACTGACCCAGCGGGGAGTGCAGGGGGCCGCAAAGCGTCTCGATCCCCGCCGCCGCGCAGCAGTCCAGGATGGAACGGAAATGATCGACCGCCGCCCGCCGGGCGGCCGGGTCGTCGCTGATCGGGTTCACTTCCGGCGTGCAGACCGTCACGCCGGTGCGTTGCAGGCCAGCGTCGTCGCACATCCGGCCCAGCCGCTTGCCGGTCGCCTCGTCGCCGGAGAACAGCGGCAGCTCGGCCCCATCGTAGCCCCAGCGTTTGATATCCGCCAGCAGCGGGGCGTGCTCCGGCGTGACCTCGGTGGTCCAGAGCAACAGGTTCAGGCCGTACTTCATCGGGCGTCGTCGAGTAGGAATAGAAATGAGCGATGATTTGAATCCGCGAACGCCTATTCCGCGTCCGACGGGGCGGCGTCCGGCGGGGGGAGCAGGCGGGGCCAGCCGTCTTCGTCCCAGCGGAGTTCCTGCAGGGCGAGCGTCGCCCGGCCGCGGCGGGCGCCGTCGTAGAAGTGACAGCCGAACCAGGTGCGGCCGTCCTCTTCGAGCAGCCCCGCGTGGCCGGGGCCGATGAACGGCCCGTCGGTCTCGCTCAACAGCGTGCCGCCGCCGCCCAGCAGCGGGCGGCCGTCGCGGTCGAGGTACGGTCCCTCCACGGAGCGGCTGCGGCCGACGCGGATTTCGTAGGTGCTCTCCGTGCCGCGGCAGCACAGGCCGCGGTTGAAGAACAGGTAATAAAACCCGTCCCGCTCCGCGAGCAGCGGGGCTTCAATTTGATCGTCCGGGGCGTCGGCGAGGGCGATCGGGGCGGCGTCCGGCTCCGCCCGCAGGCCGGTGGCGGAGTCGAGCCGCACGAGCTTCAACCCGCTCCAGAACGACCCGAACGCCAGCCACAGCCCGCCGTCCGCGGTCGCCAGCACGGCGGGGTCGATCGCGTTGAAGTCGTCTCCCGGTCGTGACTGCACCACCGGGCCGTGATCGGTCCAGCGGTAGGCGGGGTCGTCCGGGTCGAGCGTCGGCGAGGTCGCCAGCCCGATCGCCGAGCGGTTCTTGCCGAAGGTCGAGACGGAGTAATACAGCAGATACCGGTCGCCGTGTCGCAACACCGCCGGCGCCCAGTAGCGGCCGCGGTGCTCCGGCACGGCCTCCAGCGCCCAGGCGGGCGGTTCTGCAAACACCCGCGGGCCGGGTTGCCAGTCTTTCAGGTCCGTCGACCGCCAGGAGGCGATCCCGCGGCCGGTGGCGAACAGCCAATATTCGTCGCCGCAGCGGACGATCGACGTCGGATCGTGCACGGCCGCGTCGCGGCGGCCGTGACGCGCCAGAACCGCCGCGTCCGCCGCCGAAACCGGGGCGAACGTCCGCCGGAACCGCCGACCCCGCTCGTCGTCAGCCGACTGCGGGCCCGGCGGCTGGGCGACGGCCGACGCCGCCCCGGCCGACAGCAGCACGGCGAGCAAGACCGGGGGGCGAACGACCATCGGGACGGCGACAACGGGGTTGAAAACGAGCGACGAAGGGCCGCGGCCGGGAGCCGACGGTCAGGGTTCGACGGTGACCGCCATCACGATCGGGGCGGAGCGGTCCGGGCCCTTCACCAGTTCGATCGTCTCGATCTCCGCGTCCGGCCGGTCCGGCTCCACGACGAGGTAGCGGATCTGCTGACCGTTCAGGTCGAAGGCGAACTCGCTGCCCGGGACGTCGACGCGGCGGATGTAGTCCGCGAAGTGCACGCCGTTCTTCAGCGGGTGATCCTCGACCGTGCCGTCGGCGTACCGCAGGCGGACGATCATCGAGACCGTCTGACGGCGGTTGAATGGGAAGTTCCAGCCGCCCACGCCGCTGAGCAGGTGGATCGCCTTGGCCGTCGCCCCGTAGGGCAGTGCGACCGACTCCGGCATCGAGGGCGGCAGCGAGCCGTTCGGGCCGTTCAGCAGCACGACGTTCGGCTTCGACTTGCCCGCCGGGTCGATCAGCAGGAAGGGCACCTCGCCGACGGTCTTCGGCCCCCAGTCGTCGAAGATCAGGCGGTCCGGGCCGTCGTCGCCGTCGTGGAACAGCCCCTTCGTGCTGACCGCCGTGGCGACCTTGTCCAGCGGAATCGGTACGTATTTGCCCTTCGCCGTGAGGAAGGTCAGCAGGTCGACCAGTTCCGCCTCGGACATCTGCTTTTCGAAGCCCTCCGGCATCAGGCTCTTCCGCGAGCCCTGCAACTCGAGCAGGTCCTCCCGGGCCAGGCTGGTCTCCTTTCCCTTTGTGTCCACCAGCGTGACGCTGGTGCGGGTCTCGGAGGTCAGCATCCCCTGCAGGATCTGCCCGTCGGCGGTGAGGGCCGTATAGAGGCGGAAGTTGCTCTCCACGCTGCGGGACGGATCGATGATGTGCGTGAGGATCTCCTCCCGCGGGTGGGTCACCATGCCGGAGAGGTTCGGGCCGATGTCCGCCCCCATCTCACCGTGCTTGTGACAGACGGCGCAGTGCTGCTTATAGACGGCGATGCCCTTCTCGGGGTCGCCGTCGCGTTCGATCAGCGGGAGGAGTTTTTGCAGAACCTCCTCGCGGTCGGCGTCGGGCAGGCCGCCGTCCATCGCCAGCAATTTGCGGCCGCGGGTGCGGATCGCTTCGTTGGGGAAGTCCCGCAGGGCGGCCTTCTGCTCGATGGAGAGGTCGGCGAGGGTCAGTTCGCCGTTCTCCGCGGCGGTCAGCAGGGCGGCGGCCCATTCGGGACGGCTCAGCAGCACGTCGATCGCCCCGGCGGCGATCTGCGGGGTGAAGGCCGGGGTCGCGGCGGCGAGGGCCGCGCCGGCCTCCGGCGCCCGGCTGGTCCGCACCGCCGCCAGCAGCCCGCGGGCGAACTGCGGGGAGGATTGGGCGGTGATCTGCATCAGCGCCTCCTCGACCGCCCCCACGTCGCCGGGCCGGAACCCGATCAGATCGCGGGCGGCCCGCAGGCGCTGCTCCTCCGGGGCGCCGGGGTCGGCGAGGGTGGCGCTCAGTTCGGCGACGATCTCGTCCATGAACGGGTCCAGCGCGTCGCTGCCGGTGCGGGAGGCGAGCTGAATCAGCTTGCCCTTCGCCGCCGCGGAGACGCCGCCGAACGCCGTCACCAGCGCCGCGTCGAACTCGGCGTTCGGTTCGAAGCCGCGGTCAGCCGGCAGGCCCTCCGTCAGACCGTCCAGCACGGCCTCCACGAGGGCGCCGTCGGCCCCCTTCATCCCGGCGAGGGCCGCGGTCAGCGCGGCTTGGTCCGGTCCGCTGCGGGCGACGTGCTCCGCCACGCCGGCGGCGATCCGCATCGTGGCACGGGTCGGCGACGTCTCCGCCGAGGCGGCCAGCGCCGCGGAGAGGTAGGCGCCGGGGTGGGCCGCCGCGGCGGCGAGCAGGGCGTCGGTCAGAACCGGGTCGGTCTCGGTCGCGGCGAGGGCGGCCACGAGGTCGCCCGCCTGCGCCCCGATCGCCTCGTCCGGCAGATCGGCGAGGGCCAGCGTCGCCGCCAGCCGCACCTGGGCGTCGTCGTCCCGCAGCAGCCCGCCGTGGGCCGCCAGCAGTTCGGCCCCGGCGCCGTCGTGCGGCAGCAGGGCGAGGGCGTTCCGCCGCACGCCGGCGGACGGGTGTTCCAGCCCGGCGGCGAGAACCTCCGGCGTGAGCCGGTCCAGCCCGTGCAGCGTGTGCAGGGCGTGGATCGCGGCGACGTTCAGCCCAATCTCGTCCACGGACTCCTCGGACACCAGTTCCGCCAAACGGTCCGCGACGCCGACGGCGTTCCGCTCGATCAGCAATCGCTGGGCGTGCAGCCGCCACCGCATCGATGGGTGGGACAGGGCGGCGACCAACTCGGCGTCGGAGGCGTCGGTCAGGTCGGAATAATTGTGCAATTTCTCCTCCGCGTTCTCCTCCGGCACGATACGGAGGATGCGGCCGCGTTTTTTGTCCCGCAGGTCGCTCTCGTAGGCGGCGCCCTTGCCGGTTTCAAAGCCCCGCGGCGTGGGGTTGTGCTGCACGATGTAGTTGTACCAGTCCAGCACCCACACGGCGCCGTCCGGGCCGACCTCCGCCATGATCGGGGCGGTCCATTCGTCGTCGCTGGCGAACAGGTTGATCGGGCTGGTCGACTTGAAGTCCGCCCCGTCGGGAGTCAGCACGAAGGTGCCCACGAGGTGCCCGGTCGGGCCGGCGGTGAAGGCGGTGCGGTTCCACCACTGCTGCGGAAACGCCCGGGCCGTATAGAGGGCGTGCCCGGCGCCGGCGGTGTAGCCGCCGAAGAAGTCCACCTGCCGGACCTTGTCCGTGATCGGGGCGTATTTATAGCTGTCGGCGATGCCGTCCAGCGTCTTCGGGGCCCAGCCGCGGACCCGCTCGTAATAGCGGTTGGGGATGGGGGCGAACTCGCTGGGGTTGCCGTTGGCGGTGGAGCCGAAGATCAGCCCCTCCTCGCTGATGCCCAGCCCCCAGGTGTTGTTGTTGGTGGAGCGAATAAATTCGAGGTCCGTCACCGTCGGGATCGCGTCGTTCCCGTTCGCGTCTTGAGCCGGCTCGGACAGTTTGAACCGCCAGAAGCCCTGCCGGAAGGACTGCACCGGGTCGCCGGCGTTGCCGTTTTCGTCCACCAGCCGGGGCGAGCTGTTGTTATAGCCCTGCATCGACCAGATCCAGTTGTCCAGGCCGTAGCGGAAGTTGCTGACCCCGCCGTGGGTGTCGCCCAGCGCCCAGCCGGTGATGAGCGTCTTGCGGACGTCGGCCACGTCGTCGCCGGTGGTGTCCTTGAGGAACACGGTCTGCGTGCCGTCCTGCACGATCGCCCCGTCGCGGGCGATCACGATTGCGGTGGGGATGCTCAGCCCGTCGGCGAAGACGGTGAACTTGTCGGCGACGGCGTCGCCGTCGGTGTCCTCGCAGATGCGGATGCGGTCCCGGCCGCCGCCCAGTTCGTTCGGGTAGTCGACCGTCTCGCAGACCCACAACCGGCCGCGGGCGTCCCAGGTCATGGCGATCGGCTTGGCCTGGAAGTTCCGCTCGTCGGCGTACAGCTTAATTTCCAACCCTTCCGGCACGACCGCGTGCTTGATCGACTCCTCTGGCGAGAGGGGCATCTGCATCAGCGTTTGCGGAGCGCCCTGTTCGCCCCAGTTGCCGCCCTGCGTGTAGTTCGGGATCTTCGGGCCGACGTCGACGTATTCGAACTCCGCCCGGTCCGGGTCCAGTTCGGTCATTTTGGGGGCGGTGAAGGGCTCCCGCTCCCGATACGCCGGGACGGCGCCAGGGTCGGCGCCGCAGGCCCAGAGCGCGCCGCGGGCGACGAGGTTCTGAAAACCGGGGTTCGTGAACGTGCGGTTGTCGTGGCCCCAGGCGGTGTAAAAGACCCGGCCGTCGCCCTGCGTGCGGACCCAGGTCCACGGCTCGCGGTCGTTGCCGGGGGCCTGCTCGCCCCCTTCGCGGTAGGCGAGGACGGTGCGGTCGTCTTCGTTATGCAGGTGATGGACGTAGGTTTCGTCCCAGCTCATAAAGCCGTCGAACCCGTCCATCACGGGGTGGTCCGGCTCGACGATCGTCGTGGAGAACGTGCCGGTCCCGTGGCGGAGGAACTGGGCGCCCATCAGCGCGACCATCCGCGGGTCGTTCCGCCAGCAGAAACTGGCGCAGTGCAGCGGCACGAAGCCGGCGCCGCCCTCGACGTATTCCAGCACCGCGTCGGCCTGCGGTTTTTCAATGGAATCGATATTGGCGTACAGCATCAGGCCGTCGTAGCGGCCGAGCGTCTCGGCGTTCAGGTCCGCCATGCGGTCGGTGTACGTCAACTCGATCCCACGGTTCCGCAGGGCCGGGGCGAGTTCCGCGAACCGTACGCGGGGCCGGTGGGGGCCGTCGTCGCCGAGGAACAGCAGTTTCAACTCCGCTTTCGCCGCCGCGTCCCCCCCCGCCGGTCCATCGGCGAGGGCGGACGAACTCGTCCCGAGGCAAGCGAACGCCAGCATCCATGCCGGAACCAAGCGGACGAGCCCTGCGGCGGACGCCGACAGGCGGGCGGGCGACGGAAACATACGGAGGGCCAGAATTGAAGAAGGAAGATGCGTGGGACGCGCCGGCCGGTCAGGCCAGCGTGAACTCCGGCAGGCGGACCAACTCGCCGCCCTTCAGGGCGGACTCGTGGGCGCAGAGGCCCACGCAGGTCCAGTTGGCGCTGGTCACGGCGTTCGGGCGCGGGTCGCGGTCCTCCACGAGGGCCGAGACCATTTCGTGCACCAGGTGCGGGTGGGAGCCGCCGTGGCCGCCGCCCTGGACGAAGGAGAGGTGCTCCGCGTCCTGAATCTCCGCGGGCAGGGTGAACCGCTGAATTTCTTTCGGCAGGAGGTGGGCGAAGTCCGGGACCTCGACCTTCTCGGGGATCTCCTTCTCCGGCTTGCCGGCGGTGTGGAGGACCATCGGTTCGTCCTCCACCAGCGTCCACTCAAAGCTTTTTTTCGTGCCGTAGACGTCGAAGCTCTCCCGGTACTGGCGGGCGACGTCGTACAGGAACCGCCAGATGTGAGCGGTGAGGTCCCGATCCTTAAATTTGATGTGGCAGGTTTCGACGGCGAACTTGTTGCCGGACTTCTCGCGGATGTCGTCCCGCACGCGGCCGCTGCCGAAACAGCTGACGGACTCCGCCGGGCTGTCCAGCAGGCCCAGGCAGGGGCTGACGACGTGCGTGGCGTAGTGCATCGGGATCATCCGCTCCCAGTAGCTCGGCCAGCCGTTCATATCCTGCGGGTGGGAGGCGGCGAGGTACTGCACTTCGCCCAGTTCGCCCCGCTCGTACAGGTCTTTCACGAACAGATATTCGCGGCTGTAGACGACCGTTTCGGCCATCATGTACTTCAGGCCGGTCTCCTTGACCTTCTCCACGATCTTGCGGCAGTCCTCGATCGTGGTCGCCATCGGCACGGTGCACATGACGTGCTTGCCGGCGTCCAGCGCCTCCAGCGTCATCCGGGCGTGGTCCGGAATGGGGCTGTTGATGTGAACGAAGTCGATCGACGGATCGGCCAGCACGTCGGCGTATTCGGTGTAGAGGGTCTCCACCCCGAACCGCTCGCCGCAGGCCTTCAGCTTCTCCTCGTTCCGGCGGCAGAGGGCCGCGACGTTCGCGTGCGGGTGGGCCTGGTAGATGGGGATGAACTCGGCGCCGAAGCCGAGGCCGACCATCGCGACGTTTTTCTGAACGGACATATTTGAAGCAGTCGAAGGGTGTGTTCGGCGGCGAACCGTCCGCGGGGCGGACGCGCCGATCCTATCTTGACGAAAACGAGGCCCGACGGCCTAGGGATCCTAACGCCGGATCACGATCCGTAGATGCAAAAATGCGCAAACGTGTTTCGGTTTCTCGCATGAGACCGTCGGTCCGCAGGTCGGGGACGTCCGAATCGGCTATGATCGTAGCCGTCCAAGAGCGATCGGCGGCCGTTCGACAGCCGCCCGCTCGCCCGCTCAGCGGCTCGCCGAACCTTGAACCCGGTTCGGCCCCGCGGGCACGATACGACGCCCGGCGTTCGCCGGCGCTCCGAAGCCTCCAACCCCCTGACGTCCCGTGACGATCTCAATGTCTCGTTCTCTCCGCTGCGGCCTGGCGGTCGCTGCGTTCTGTTTCGCCTGCGTGCTGCAAGGTTGCGGCGGCCCGGGGGAGGCGATTGATGAAGAAGGCTCCGAACGCGCCGTTCAGCGGCAACAAGAGGCGGCGGCCCGCGAGGGCGAAAGCGGGCGGTGATGCGACGGGCCCGTCGCGGG
>NZ_JBINJD010000183.1:0-9999 GCF_043951915.1 Alienimonas sp. DA493
CCCCGATCCGCACCGCCGTCTACGTCAAACCCGCCGGCGACGAGCCCGTGTGGAAGATCGAACGCCGCCTGAAGAAGACGCCGGCGACGCGGCTCCATTCCCCCCGTCAGCCGAGGGTCGCCCGGAGGGTGGTGACTTCGCGGATGCGGTCGACGCGGTACTGCTTCTCCTTGGCGTCGGCGTGGCACCAGGCGAACAGGTACAGCTCCCCGCCTCGCCGCCGCAGGCTGCGGGGGGTGACGGAGCGGGCGGCCACGCCCTTGGTGCCGCCGTCGTAGACGATGCTGATCGTCGTCCGGCTCTCGATCGCCGCCGTCAGGGCCGCGTGGTCGCCCGGCGGCGGTTCGTAACGCCGCCGCCGTCGCGGCCAGCCGGAACCGCTGCCCGAACTGCCGCGGGAGGACGGGACCGTCGCCCGCAGCGGGCCGCAGCCGCACAGGGCGTCCAGTTGGCCGATCGTCCGCACCGCCGGCGGGCGCTGCACGAGGTTCAGAAACACCGCCATCAGCGCCCGGGCGTCGGACAGCGCCCGGTGGGCCCGGTCGTTCGTCACGCCGAAGCGGGCGGCGCAGTTCTTCAACGAATGGCTGCGTTCGGTCGGCATCCGCCGGCGGGAGAGCCGCACGGTGTCCATCACCGGCGCCGCCGGCGCCGCCAGCCCGGCCCGGGCCAGGGCGGCCCCGACGAAGCCCATGTCGAACCGGGCGTTGTGGGCCATCAGCACCGGCGGGGCCTCGCCCTCCGCGATCCAGTCGAGGAACCGCGGCAGCACCTCCGCCATCGGGGCGGCGTCGGCCACGTGAGCGTCGGTGATGCCGTGCACCCGCACGACGTTCGCAGGGATCGGCCGGCCGGGGTTCACCAGTTCCTCGAACCGTCCGAGCTCTCGCCCGGCGAGGTCGAAGCGGACGGCGCCGATCTCCACCGTGCGGTCGGTCGCGGCGGTGCAGCCGGTCGTTTCCAGGTCGAAGGCGACGAAGGCCGCCTCGCTCAACGCGGCGTCGCCCCGTGCGGCGTCAGGGTCGGGGCCCGCCGCGGAGGAACCTGGGGACGGGCCGGTCGACGCGGGTTCGCTCATCCGTGCGGCGTCTGGGAGGGGGAAGGAAGGCGTCAAAACTGCGAGCGGCGGACGGATTGTCGCCCCCCGATCGGTTCAGGCAACAGGACGCGCCCCCGGGTCGTTCCCGATGGGCGACGGGACGTTCCCCCGGCGCCCAGGCCGGCTTCCGCGGGATAGAGTTTTCGCGGTTCGTCGCCGTTCCCCTCCCGCCCGCACAGCAACGATGTTCGAGAAAACCCGCGGCCTGCTCAAAGGGCTCGCCCTGGGCGCCGGGGCGATGTACCTGTTCGATCCGCAGTGCGGCGCCACCCGGCGGAGCAAGCTGAAGGGCCAGTTCGTCCGGGCCGGCTCGGACTACGGCACGCTGTGGGAGAAGGGCTCGAAGGATCTGGCGAACCGGATCAAGGGGCAGGCCTTCGAGGCGAAGGGCCTGCTGACCGGCGAGGTCGCCGACGACGCCACCGTCGAGAACCGCGTGCGGGCCGCCGCCGGCCACCTGCTGACCGACGCCGGCGGCCTCCGGGTCGAGGCCCGCGACGGGGTGGTCACGCTGGGCGGCACCGTGCGGCCGGGCGAGCCGGACCTGCTGGTGCCCGCCGTGGAAAAGGTGCGGGGCGTCCGCAGCGTCGAGGCCCTGCTCACCACCGCCGGGGAGCCGATCCCGCACCGGCCGCAGACCGGACTGGCCGCCAATCTGCCCACCGGCGAACTGACCCACGCCGCCCGCCTCGGGCTGGCGACCGCCGGCGTGGGCCTGCTGGCCCGGGCCGTGCTGCGCCGCGGCCCGCTGATGTTGCCGCTGGGTGCGGCCGGGCTGGCCCTGTTCCAGAAGGGCCGCCGCGGCGGACGGGTGGAGGACCTGCTCGGCCTGTCGCAGGCGCCCAAGCCGCTTCACCTGGACAAAACCATTCACATCGACGCCCCCCGGGAGCAGGTGTACCAGTTCCTGCTCGACGCCGAGGCCAGCCGCCGGTTCTTCCCCGGACACTGGCAGGTCGAGGACCTGGGCGACGGCCGCCACCGCTGGGGCACCACCTTCGCCGGGGCGCAGCTCACCTGCGAAGAGGTCGTCACGGAGCAGGTCGAGAACGAGAAGATCGCTTGGCAAAGCACCCCGGACAGCCTCGTGCAGTACGAGGGGCAGGCCCGCTTCGAGCCCGAGGGCGACGGCACCCGGGTCAGCGTGCACCTCAGTTGGCAGCCGCCCGGCGGCAGCCTCGGGGAGATCGCCGCCCGCGCCTTCCGCGTCGACCCCAAGAGCATGCTCGATGAGGGGTTGAAGCGGTCCAAGATGCACCTCGAAGAACACGCCGTTCGTCCGGTTCACACGTAATTTCCTCTCCCCCGTTGATCTTGTAGTCATGGCGCACGACGCCCCCGCCGGCACCGTCGAGCATTACCGCCTCCGTTTGACGGTGATGCACGACCGCCTCGCCCGTCAAATTGCAGACGAACGCGAACACGTCGACGAGTCTTTGAAGGGCTCCACCGGCGACCGCATCCTGCACACGCACAACGCGGACATGGACACGGAGGGCCTGGACGCCGCCGTCGGCGCCGCCCGCGGGCTCCATAAAGAGATGGACGAGGTCGACGGCGCCCTCAACGAACTCTCCGACCGCCCCGGCGACGAACAGGTCGAGGGCGACGAGAAGGCTCGCTTCGACATGCTCCTCTCCACGCAGGACTTCGCGGAGGAGATGGACAAGAAGTTCGGCGCCAAGAAGTAGGGTCCGCTCTGCGGACCGCGTTGGGAACGTTCGGCGACCGAAACAGGGCGGTCCGCACAGCGGACCCTACGTCCACCGCTCCGGCCGCCGCGTGTGCCAGTCCGTCCTCGCCTGGTACGCCCGGCCGACGGCCAGCACGCGATTTTCCCCGAAGGCCCGACCGACGAGGTTCAGCCCCGTCGGCAGGCCGTCGGCGTCGAAGCCGTTGGGCAGGCAGAGCCCCGGCAGACCCGCCGCATTCGCCGGGCCGCCCAACGTCTCCGCCCGCGCCCCGGGGGCGTAGCGGCGGAAGGGCATCCCCAGCGGTTGAGCGACCGTCGCCCGAGCCGGCGTGACGACGGCGTCGTACGGCGCCAGCCACCGGTCCAGCGCCCGGGCGAACCTCGCCCGCACCCGCAGGGCGTTCAGATAATCGACCGCCGGGATCATCCGCCCGGCGTACCCGCCGTAGCGGTCCTCCGGGGCGGTCAGGTCCCAAGACAGGCCGTCGCGGAGGAAGTCGTCGGACGCGGCGGCCAGTTCCGCGTTGAGAATCAGCGTCGCCGCGGCCCCGTACGGAAAGGCCGGCAGGGCGATCTCCTCGACCGTCCCCAGTTCCCGCAGCGCCGCGACGCTCGCCTCGTAGTTCTCCCGCACCGCGTCCTGCGCCCGGTCCGCCGCCCCCGGCAGGATCGCCAGTTTGAACGGCGGCGTGGGGGTTCGCTTCGGCGGATAGCGGTACGCCCGCTCCGCGACCATCTCGTCCGGCGGGAACGCCTCACCAATCTCCCCCGGTTCGCCGTCGCCGTGAGGCGGCGCGCCCCGGAAAGCGCCCGAACCCGCGATCGCGTTCAGCACGAGCCCGCAGTCGTGGGCCGTGCGGGCCAGCGGGCCGAGCTTGTCCATCGTCCAAGACAACACCATGCAGCCGGCCCGGTCGACGCGGCCGAAGGTCGGCCGCAGTCCGCACACGCCGTTGTTGTTGGCGGGGGAATGAATGCTGCCCCAGGTCTCGCTGCCGAGGGCGAACGGCAGCAGCCCGGCCCCCACGGCGCTGCCGGACCCGCTGGAACTCCCGCCGGCCCAGCGGCCTTCGCCCCACGCGGCCTCCGGCGGGCCGGTGAAGGAGGCGTCCGGCTGGTCGTAGCCGAACCCGCCGGCCCACTCCGTCATCGCCAGCTTCGCGCACAGCACGGCCCCGGCGGTCTTCAACTTGGCGACGGCGGCGGCGTCCTGATCGAACCGCTGATCCCGCAGCGGCGCCGCCCCCCACGTCGTCGGGTACCCCGCCGCGGCGAGCAAATCCTTCGCCCCGTACGGAATGCCGTGCAGCGGTCCGCGGTCGACGCCCATCGCCAGTTCCGCGTCGGCCCGCTTCGCCTCCCGCAGCGCCCGCTCCCGGGTGAGGGTGACGACGGCGTTCAACGTCGCCCCGTACGTTTCCAGCCGGTGCAGGAAGAACTCCGCCAGTTCGACCGCGGAATAGTCCCCCCGCCGCAGGGCCGCGGCGTGCGTGGGGATGTCGGCGAAGGCGTCGATCGGCACGGCGGCTCACATCCCGTTCAACTTCAACCACAACAGCACGGCCCCGAGCAGCGCGAGCCCGGCGATCAGCCGGTCCCCGCCCCGGCAGAGCGCCAGCCCGAGCCCCCCGCACGCCGCCGAGGCCTGCAAAAATCCGTCCCGCGGCCACGCGTCCCGGGTCGTCCAGGCGAACCAGACCGCCCCGACCCACGACAGCGCCGCGACGAACGCGATCCACCGCGTCCACGACGGCCGGTGCACCTTGCGCACCTCCCGGGCCGCGAACTCCGCCGGCGATTCGCCTTTGCGGGGGCGGCTCACGGCGTCTCCCCCGGCCGGCCCCGGTCGCGGGCCTCCCACGTCAGCCAGAGGCCCCAGAGCAATAACGGCGGCGAGGCGAAGCGGTTGGCGAGCGTGACGGCGCTGACCAGCCACATCACCGGATGATTTGCCCAACTGTCGAGCGAACTGGTGGGCGGGTTCATCCACATCGCCACGCTCCAAACCAGGCTGAGGAACGCTGAAGCGACCGCCAATCCTGCTGCGGCCAAGATCGGCGTTGCTCCCGGCGTGTTCAGCGACCGCCGCCGTGTCGCGAAAACGGCAATCGCCGCCCATATAGCCGCCTGAACCAATAACGGCCCAACACCGAACAGCAGAAACGAGGTGATTCCGCTTACTGCGGGCATCAGTCCGGCTCCCCCGAGGCGTCATGAACGCCGTCGCCCGCCCGGTACGCCGTCCACAGCGGTCCCGGGCCGTCGGCGTTGGTGAGGTTCGCCTCGGCGAGGATCTGCCCGTAATACAGGTTCGTGGCGATTTGTCGGGCGATTTCCGGCCGCTTCGCCTCGACGCGGGTCTCCGGGAACCGGCTGAGCAGAACCTCGTACAGCAGGGCCGCCTGCACGCCGAGGCCCCGCGGCGCCGGCGGTTTGGGGGCCGTCAGCGGCGGGTCAGCCCCAGGTTTGGGCGCGTCGCCCGCAGCCGCGGCGGCGACGCCGGCGGCGACGGTCTCGCCCAGTTGGCGGCGGGTCAGCGGGACGCTCATGCGGCCATCGTAGGGTTCGCTGTGCGAACCGTCCTCTCCGATCTCGGAGCCCGCAGAGTGCGGTCCGCGGAGCGGACCCTACGGCCGAAAGGCTCGCCGGTTGGTTCCGGCCCCGGTCCGGGCGATACTGCCGGTCCGCTTCCCCCTTCACCGGTCGCCCTCCGATGCAGACCGTTCGCTTCGCCCGCCGCCTCCTCCAACGCGCCGACGCCAAGGCGATCTGGAAGATGGCCTGGAACCTCGGCCTCGGCGGGGCGAATAGCGTCCGGCTGCACAAAAAGCGGCTGAAGTCCGGGCAGTTTTTTCCGCCGTTCCTGTACGTCTCCGTCATTAACTCCTGCAACCTGCGCTGTCAGGGCTGCTGGGTGGACGTGGCCCACGACCGGCAGACGATCGACCTGCCCACGATGGACCGCCTCATCAACGAGGCGAAGGAGATGGGGAACCGCTTTTTCGGCCTCGTCGGCGGCGAGCCGTTCATGCATCCGGATCTGCTCGAAATCCCCAAGCGGCACCCGGACTGCTATTTCCAGATCTTCACCAACGGCCAGTTCATCACCGCCGACGTGGCGAAGGAAATGCGTCGGCTGGGGAACGTCACGCCGTTAATCAGCGTGGAGGGAAACGAAACCGTCTCCGACGAACGCCGCGGCCGCAAAGGGGTTTATAACAAGACGCTCCGCGGGATCAAAAACTGCCTGGAGCACAAGGTGCCTACCGGCGTGTGCACCAGCGTGGCGGCGTCGAATTTCGACGACCTCGTCAACGACGCCTGGCTCGACAAGCTCATCGAGATGGGCGTGCTTTATACCTGGTTTCACGTCTACCGCCCGATGGGCCCGGACGCCTGCGAGGATCTCTGCCTCTCCCGGGCCCAGCAGAAAGCCCTGCGGGAGTTCGTCGTCACCCGCCGGGCCAGCAAGCCGATCGCCATTATCGACGCGTATTACGACGGCGAAGGCAAAGCCCTCTGCCCCGCCGTCACCGGCATTTCGCACCACATTAATCCGTGGGGCGACATCGAACCCTGCCCGATCGTGCAGTTCAGCAAGGAATCGATCCACAAAGAGGGCGGCCGCGCCGGCGACGACCCCCGCCACCTGCGGGATCGGTTCATCGAAAGCAAGTTCCTGAAAGACTTCCGCGACGTCGCCGCCGCCCACACCCGCGGCTGCATCGTGCTGGAACGGCCGGACCTATTAAAGACTGTGGTGGAGGCGAACGCCGCCGAGGACAGCACCGCCCGCCGCACCGCGATGGCGGAACTCTCCGCGATGACGGTCCGCACCAGCCAATATCACCCCGGCGACGAGGTGCCGGAGAAAAGCTGGGCGTATCGGCTGGCGAAGAAATATCTGTTCGCCGACTTCGGCGTCTACGACGGTCACGACCACACCGACAAAGCCGCCCCGTATCTCTTGGAACGGGCGGAGGCCGGCGGGGAGTTGCCGAAGCCCGCGCGGGCGGAGGCGGACCTTGTGCAGTTGACGGTCTGATCCGCGCCGCCTTCCACGAACCCGAAGCGTCAGCGAGGGCTTCGGTCGATTGTTCCGGGTCCGCCCTCGCTGACGCTTCGGGTTGGTACGTTTTATGACCGCCACCGTGCTCGTCCTCAACGCCGGCAGTAGTTCCCTGAAATGGGATCTGTTCGCCGCCCCGGCCCTGACGTCGTTGAAGTCCGGCGTGGTCGAGCGCATCGGCGAGGAGGGTGGCGTTCCCGATCACGCCGCGGCGTTGGCCGCCGTGCTGGACGAATTGGGCGAGGACCGGCCGGCGGTCGTGGGGCACCGGATCGTCCACGGCGGGCGGTCCTTCAGCGGGCCGGCGTTGTTGGACGAGGCGGCGGTCGCCGAGGTGGAGCGGCTCGTGCCGCTCGCCCCGCTGCACAACCCGGCGGCGCTGGCGGGGGTGCGGGCCGTCGCCGAGCGGTTGCCGGACGTGCCGCAGGTCGGGGCGTTCGACACCGCCTTTCACCAAACCATGCCGGAGGCCGCCGCCCGCTACGCCCTGCCGGCGTGGTGCGAAGCGGAGCACGGCGTCCGCCGCTACGGCTTCCACGGCACCTCGCATCAATACGTCAGCCGCGTCGCCGGCGAGTTCTTGCGGGAAACGGCCGGCCGCTCCCCCGCGGAATTAAAGCTCGTCACGCTCCATCTGGGCAACGGGTGCAGCGCCGCGGCGGTCTCGGGGGGCGTCTGCGTGGACACCAGCATGGGCCTGACGCCGCTGGAGGGCCTCGTGATGGGCACCCGCACCGGGGACCTCGACCCGGCGGCCGTGACCTATTTACAACGCTCTGCCGGGCTGTCGGCGGAGGAGATGGATCGTTTGCTGAACCGCGAGAGCGGTCTAAAAGGTCTGTGCGGCGACAACGACGTCCGCCGCGTGCTCCAGCGGGCCGCCGACGGCGACGCCGACGCCGAGCTGGCCCTCGACGTCTATTGCCGCCGCATCCGCAAATACGTGGGGGCCTACGCGGCGGCGCTGGGTCGGTTGGACGGGGTGGTCTTTACCGCGGGGGTGGGTGAGAACGCCGCGGAGATCCGCCGCCGGGTCTGCGAACCGCTGGCCGGGTTCGGGATCGCGCTGGACGCCGCGGCGAACGCCCGGCGGTCGAAGGAGGTTCGCCGCCTCGACGCCGGCGGCCCCGTCGCCGTGCTCGTCGTGCCGACGGACGAGGAAGGCGAAATCGCCCGGCAGGCGTGGGGTTTGGCGGGGGTCGGCTGAGCGGACGCACGGCCCCGCCCGCGGAAGGGCCCGCCGCGCGGACCGGCGGCGGCGTCGCGGATAGAATCGCGGCATGTTTCATCAGCACACGCTCCCCAACGGCGTCACGGTTCTTGCGGAACTGGACGCCGACGCCCACTCCGTCGCCGCCGGCTACTTCGTGCGGTGCGGTCGGCGGGACGAACCGGAGGAACTGGCCGGCGTCTCCCACTTCCTGGAGCACATGGCCTTCAAGGGGGACGAACGCTACAGCGCCGAGGACATGAACCGCGTCTTCGACGAGATCGGCGCCCGCTACAACGCCTACACCTCCCACGAACAAACCGTCTACTACGCCGCCGTCCTGCCGGAGCACCTGCCGGTCGCGGTCGATCTGCTCTCCACCCTCACCCGGCCGGTGTTGCGGGACGAGGAGTTCGACCTCGAAAAGCAGGTCATTCTGGAGGAGATCGGCATGCACGAGGACCAGCCCGGCAGCGTGGCCTACGACGCGTTGAACGAGGCCCACTTCGCCGGGCACCCCCTCGCCGGCAGCATCCTCGGCACGAACGAGTCCATCGGCGGGCTGTCGATCGAGGCGATGCGGGACTATCACGCCTCCCGCTACGTCGGTTCGAATCTGATCCTCGCCGTCTGCGGCAACGCGAAATGGGAGGAGGTGCTCCAACTCGCCGAGGAGCACGCCGGCCGGGCGCCGAAGGGCGAGACCGACCGCCCCCTGCCGGAGCCGCACCCGCCGGGGGCGGTTCGCACGATTTATAAACCGGAGAACGCCCAGCAGACGGTGATGCTGGCGGGGAACGCCCCGGGCAACGCCTCCCCGCTGCGGCACGCGGCGGAGTTATTGAGCGTGATCGTCGGCGACGACACCGGCAGCCGGTTGTTCTGGGAACTGGTCGACCCCGGCCGCTGCGAGGCCTGTGAATTGAGCTACACCGACTTCGCCGGCGCCGGGATGTACCTGACGTACCTCTCCTGCGACCCGGACCGGGCCGCGGAGAACGTCGCCGCCGTGCGGGGCGTGTTCGACGCCGTCAACGAGCGCGGGATTACCGCCGAAGAGTTGGCCCAGGCGAAAAATAAAGTCGCCAGCCGGATCGTGCTGCGGAGCGAGCGCCCGATGGGCCGGCTGGGCAGCCTCGGCGGGAACTGGCAGGATCGCGGCGAATATAAAACGGTCGAGGACGACCTCGCCGACCTGCGGCGGCTGACGGTGCACGACCTCCGCGACCTGCTGACGGAATTCCCGCTGGAGGTCGTCACCACGGCGGCCGTGGGCCCGTTGGAAACGATGTCGTAGGGTCCGCTTTGCGGACCGCATCTTGAGATCCATGCTTGCCGTGGACGGTCCGCGGAGCGGACCCTACAGGAATGCACGTCCGCGAGATGACCGCCGCCGATCTGGACGCCGTGCGGGCGATCTTCAACCACGCGGTGGAGCACACGACCGCCGTTTGGACGGAGACGCCGCGCAGCGACTCGGCCCAGCGGGCGTGGTACGAGGAAAAACAGGCCGGCGACTGGCCGACGCTGGTCGCGGAGGCGGCCGGGGCGGTCGTCGGGTTCGCCGCCGTCGGCCCGTTCCGCCCGCAACCGGGTTTCCGGGAGACGGCGGAGCACAGCGTCTACGTCGCCCCGACGGCCCAGGGCCGCGGCGTCGGCCGGGCGCTGCTCACGGCGCTGCTGGACCGGGCCCCGGCGGCGGGGCTGCGCTGCCTGATCGGCGTGCTCTCCGCGGACAACGCGGCCAGTCTCAAACTGCACGCCGCGCTGGGCTTCGAGGAGGTCGGTCGCCTGCCGGGCGTCGGCGTGAAGTGGAACCGCCGGCTGGACGCAGTGTTCGTGCAGAGGGCGCTGAACGAGGCAGCGTAATGACGCTCACAAACCGAGAGCCGCGACCGTCAGGGAGCGTTTCTCTGCGGTCGCGGACC
>NZ_JBINJD010000184.1:0-9913 GCF_043951915.1 Alienimonas sp. DA493
CGCCGGCCGCGCCGCGGCCCCGCCCGACCCGGCCCGCGAGCCGCCGCCCCGCGGCGGCCGCTGACCGCTCCCCGTCCCTCACCCCAACCCGGAGGCCCCCGCATGAGCCACATCGTCACCGTCGCCGCCAAGGCGACGGACCCCGCCGCCCTCGCAGCGGCCTGCGACCGGCTGAAACTGCCGCCCCCGCAGACGGAGACCGTCACGTTCTTCGATCGCAGCGTGCAGACCGGCCTCGCGGTCCGCCCGCCGGGGTTCGTCTACCCGATCGTCTGCGACACGGAGACCGGCGACCTGTACCACGACACCTACGAGGGCCGCTGGGGCGACGAGTCCTTCGTCGGCCGCCTGCTGCAGGCCTACGCCGTGGAGAAGACGAAGCTCCAGGCCCAAGCCCGCGGCCATCGCATTGCGGAGACCGCTCTCCCCGACGGTTCTGTGAAGCTGACCGTCACCGCCGGGGCCGCCGGCTTCGGCGTCCCCCAGTACCTCGCCGCTGCGGGGGCCGCCTGAGATGTCCCCCCGCATCGAGATCACCGTCACCCCCGCCGGGGAAACGTCCGTCGAGACGAAAGGCCTCGCCGGCCCGTCCTGCCGGGCGGCCAGCCAGCCCTACGAGGACGCCCTCGGCGCCAGAACCGCCGAGCGGCGGACGCCGGAGTACCACGCGGCCGCCCCGGTCGCCCAGTCGGTCGAGCAGCGGGCCTGACGCCCGCCGCCCGGCCCCCCTTCTTTCACAACCCACTCCCACATCAAGGAGACGCCGATGCCGCGTCGACCGCAGGGTCCGTCCCCACCCGAACCCGCAGACAATGCCGCCCCCGGCACGCCCCCCGGACTGACTGAGCGACTTTCGGAGCTGATCGCGGCCGCCTTCCCGGGCGTGCTGGCCGTCGGTCCCGAACCCGAGGAGGTTCTCCGGGACCTTGGCGCCCTCTGCCGGGAGCGGGGCTGGAATCTCGCGATCTGGACCGCCGACGGCGGCGAGGACGGCCCCGCCGACCCGCTCGCCGCGGTGAAGGCCCTGCCGCAGTCCGGCGACGGCGAGACGCCATCGTTGCTGGCGATGGTGCACGTCCATCGGTACTTCAACAGTCCGGAACTGCTGGCCGCGGTCCGGTCGGCGTTGGCGGCGGGCAAAACCCGCCGCACGCACCTGATCCTCGTTCAGCCGACCGGCGAGTTGCCGCCGGAGTTGTCCCGGGACTTCGCCGTGCTCGACTGCCCGTTGCCCTCCCGGGCCGAGCTGGAGGCCGTGGCGAAGGGCGTCGCCACCGAGGAGGGCGAACTGCCCGACCCGCTCGCCCCCGTGCTGGACGCGGCGGCGGGCCTGACCCGCGGCGAGGCGGAGAACGCCTTCGCCCTCAGCCTCGTGCGGCACGGTCGGCTGGACCCCGGGCCGCTGTGGGAGCTCAAGGCGAAGCAGCTTGCCGCGGGCGGTCCGCTGACGCTGCACCGCGGCGGCCCCGGTTTCGACGCCCTCGGCGGCATGGCCGCCCTGAAGGCCTTCTGCCGGACCGCCCTGACGAACGGCTCGCCGCGGGCCGAGGCCAAGGGCGTGCTCCTCCTCGGTCCCGGCGGCGTCGGCAAATCGACGTTCGCCAAGGCCCTCGGGGCGGAGGTCGGTCGGCCCACCCTCACGCTGGACGTGGGGGCGCTGATGGCGGGCCTCGTCGGCGCCACCGAGGAGAACACCCGCCGGGCGTTGGCGACGATCGAAGCCATGGCCCCGGTGATCTGCTTCGTGGACGAGGTCGAGCGGGCCTTGGCCGGGACGTCCGGCGGGGCCCACGACTCCGGGGTCTCGTCCCGGCTGCTGGGGACGCTGCTGAGTTGGCTGGCGGATCGGCCGGCGGGGGTGTTCGTCGTCTGCACCGCCAACGACGCCTCGAAGCTGCCGCCGGAGTTGACCCGCAGCGGGCGGTTCGATGCGACCTTCTTCCTCGACCTGCCCGGCTCCGACCAGCGGGCGGGCGTCTGGGAGACCTACCGCGAGCGGTACGGGATCGCCGCCGGCGACGCCGCGTCCGCCGACGCCGGCTGGACCGGGGCGGAGATCGAATCCTGCTGCCGGCTGAGCGCCCTGCTGGGCGTGAGCCTGGCGGAGGCGGCCACGCACGTGGTGCCGGTCTCCGTCTCCGGGGCCGAGTCGCTGGACCGGCTGCGGCGGTGGGCGAGCGGCCGCTGCCTCGACGCCGAGGCCGGCGGCGCGTTCCGCCCCGGCGGCGACCGCGGCCCCGACGCCCCCCGCCGGCGGACGAGTCGGCCGGCGAAGCAGAACTTCGCGTTGAACTGATCGCCGCCCCTGTCCGGCGTCCCCGCTTTCACACGCCCCGGCAGTCCGCCGGGGCGTTTTCGTTTCCCCCACCCGAGAAACAAGCCCATGCCCCTGCTAGTCGGCCCGCCCCGGCGGGCCCGAACGACCGACGACCCCGACCTGTCCGACGCCGAGACCGACTGCGGCGCCGCCGAGGTCACGATCGTCGACGAGGAGCGGGACCACCGGGAACGGGACCCCGCCGACCGTCTGCGGGGCGACGCCGCGGCCGTGCGGCTGCACGTCTCCTGGCCCGGCCTGCGTCGGACGCTGTCCGCCGAGCAGAAGGACGAGGCCGCCAGCCCCTTCGACGCCGAGTCCGGTTCGCTGTCCGCAAGTAAGAAGCTGCTGGATACGAAACATCCGGCTCTCAGGGCCGCGGCCAAGGTGCGGCACGCCGCCGTGTCGCACTGGAAGAGCAGTTCGCTGCCGTACCCGGAGGCCGGCGTCCGCCTGCTGCCCCGGACCGACCTGCCGGCCTTCGAGCGACGGATGGGCGACCTGCAAGCGGAGTTGGCGGACGCTGCGGCCGAAGTCGACCGCTGCCGGGACGAACTGGTCTCCCGGGCCCGCCGCCGGCTGGGCGACCTGTTCGATCCCGCCGACTACCCGCCGAGCCTGGCCCCGCTGTTCGGCCTGTCGTGGGACCTGCCCGCCGTGGAGCCCCCGGACTACCTGCGGCGCCTCTCGCCCCGCCTGTACCGGCAGGAGTGCGACCGCGTCCGCCAGCGGTTCGAACAGGCGGTCCAGTTGGCCGAGCAGGCGTTCGCGCAGGAACTGGCCCAGTTGGTCGAACACCTGCGGGAACGCCTGACCGGCGGCGAGAACGGCGGCCCGCGGGTGTTCCGCGACTCCGCCGTGGAGAACCTCACCGAGTTCTTCGCCCGGTTCCGCCGTCTGAACGTCGGCGGCAACGCCGAACTCGACGCCGTCGCCGCCGAAGCGGAGGGCCTGATGCGGGGCGTGGACCCCGCCGATCTGCGGGCCTCGACCGGCGTCGGTTGGTTGCAGGACCGCGTGCGGGAGGGACTGGCCGGCGTGGCCGAGGCCCTCGACCCGCTCGTCAGCGACGCCCCGCGGCGCCGCGTGCTGCGGAGCCCGCGATGAGCGGCGCCGTGCAGGAGCTGTTCATTCGCCCCGACGGCGTCGCTCAGGGCCTCTACGGCGAGCTGATCGACGCCGCCGCCCTCGGCGCCGCCTCCGTCGTCCGGGCCAGCCATGTCGAGCCCGCCCCCGGCGGCGGGTGGACCGCGGACCTCTCCCCCAGCGGCGGGCCGACGCTCGGGCCGTTCCCCCTCCGCAGCGCCGCCCTCGCCGCCGAGGCCGACTGGCTCACGCGGCACCGCCTTTCCCCGCCGGGCTGACCGCGCGGACCCATCAACGTCTTCCCCCTGAGCGGCGGGCCGGCCACGCGCCGGTCCGCCGCTCTTCCTTTCCCCACCTCCCCCCTCACGAACAGGAGTTTTCGACGATGCCCCAGCACGAACTGAACCGCCGGATCGCCGCGGCCACCGGCGAGAGCGTCGGCGCCATCGCCCGCCTCGGCTTCCAGTTGGACGGCCCGACGGCGTTCGCCCACCCCGACGACGACCTCGGCCCCATCGACTGGGACGCCGAGCAGGCCCGGCGGCGGACGAACCCGGCCCGCTGCGGCCGCGGCAAAGTCGCCTTCCACTGAGCCGGCGACCGCCGGCCCCGCGACCGGCGGCGGGCTGATCCCCGCCGCCGGCCTTCTTCCTTCACCCCACTTTCCCGAACCCCAGGAGGCCCGATGCCCCCGCTCATCCTGCCCCGCCGGACGCTGCACGGCTTCCGGCTCGTCCTCAAGAAACATCTGTCCCTGAAGGGCCGCGACGCCGGCCCGCCGATCCGCCTCCATGCCGCCGAGGAGGGCGGAACCCGCCTCACCGCCGTCGCCCCGGACGGCCGGGGCGTCAGCCTCGGCCTTCCCGGGGACCGCCCGCCGGCGGACCTCGTCCTGCCGTTCGGCCTGCTGGCCGAGGCCGGCGCCGCGAAGGCCGGCGACGTCTCCCTCGCCGGCGCCGACGGCGGCACGGCCGTCGTCGCCAACTGGGAGGAGAAGGGCGTGCCCCAGTCCGCCCGCGGGACGCTGGAGAAGGCCGACCGCGACCGGGCGGCCCATTTCGACGTGCCGTCTGTCGAGGCGGAGCATGATCCCGGCGAGGACTTCGCCGCGGCCCTGCGGCAGGCCGTCGCCGTCACCGATGCCGAGTCGACCCGCTACGCCCTCGGCTGCGTGCGGCTGGACCCGCACGCGGGCCGGGTCGAAGCGACCGACAGCCACTGCCTGCTGATCGCCCGCGGGTTCGCCTTCCCGTGGGACGAGCCCGTCCTGTTGCCGGCCTCGCACGCCCTGGGCTGCTCGCCGTTGAAGGACGAGGAGGTTCGCGTGGCGAGGGTGACGGACGGGCCGAAGGTTCCGCTCGTGGTTCTGTCCGCCGGCGACTGGACGCTGTGGACGCCGGAGGCCCGGGACGCCCGCTTCCCGGACCTCGATCGAGTGGTGCCCGCCGGCGGGGGGAAGGCGTCCGTCGTTCTCTCCGAGGCCGACGCGGCGTTCCTCGCCGACCGGCTGGACCGCCTGCCGGGCGCCGGCGACTCCCGCCGCCCCGTCACGTTGGAGGTGCGGGACGGCGTCTTCCTGGTTCGGGCCGCCGAGGAAGGCGCCGCGGCGGTGGAGTTGGCGACGGCGTATTCGGAGGTCAGGGGCGGGGCGGTCGCGGTCGCCGACCGGCGGTTCCTCGCCCGAGCCCTCGCCGCCGGCTGCGACCGGATCGCTCTGCACGGGCCGGAGGAGCCGGTCCGGTGCGACGCGGCCGGGGACGGCGGGACCACCGTCGTCTTCGCCACCCTCGCCGGCGACGCCGTCGCCGCCAGCGGGGCCGTCCGGCTGACCGCCGAGGCCCCCGCGCCCGCCGCCCCGGCGACCGTCCCGTTTCGTTCCCCCGACCCCGCCCCCGAGATGCCCCGTTCCCAGCAAGACGCCCCCGCCGCCGACCCCGAGGCCCTCCTCGACCGGGCGGCCGCCCTGACCGCGACCCTGTCCGAGGCCGCCTCCCAGGCCCGCGCCCTCGCCGCGGACCTGCGGAAGCTGAAGAAGCGGGACCGGGCCGTCGCCACCGCCCTCGACGGCCTCAAGCGGCTCGGCGGCCTCGCCGCGTAGCTGCTCGCTCCCGTCCCCCCTTTCCCCTCACCCACAGGAGGTCTCCGTCATGTTGAAGATGAATTGCGGCCTGAGCCGCAAGATCGGCCAGCCGGACTACGGCAGCCGCGGGGCCCAGGTCCACCTGGAGGTGGAGCTCTCCGCCGAGCTGCTGAAGGACCCCGAGAAGCTGCGGCGTCAGATCCGCGGCTGCTTCGGCGTCGTCCGGCAGGCCGTCGACGCCGAGCTGGGCGTCGCCGGGCCCGAGGACGGCGAACCCGCCCGCCTCCCGGAGGCGCCGGCGTCCCGGCCCCCGGCGGACCCGCCGAGCACGCCGAAGCAGGTACGGGCCCTGCACGCCTTCGCCCGGCGGGCGGGGGCGGACCTGGCCGCCGAGCTGCGGCGGCTCGGCGTCACCGACGCCGCCGCCCTCTCCCGCCGGCAGGCCAGCGGCCTGATCGACGGCCTCAAAGAGCGGGCCGGCGGCCGCTGACCCACCTCGTCTTTTCTCCCGCCCCCCCCGCGGCCGTCCCGGCGGGGGCGGCCGCGGGTCGTCCCGTCCCCGCCGATCCCCATTCCCCCTTCTCCAGCGACTCGAAAGAACCTTATGTCCCTGTTCGTCCCCTCGCCCCCCTCACTCGACCGCCCCGCCGTCGGTCTGGCCCTGGCCCTCCTCCGTCCCGCCGCCCGCGTCGTCTGCCGTTCCGCGGTCGCCCTGGCCGCCGTCGGCCTGGCGACCGGTCCGCTGGGCCGCGGCCTCCGCGGCGACCGGTGACGTCCCCCCCGCCGGTTCGCCGGCGGCCGGCTCCCCGCACGTGCGGGGGGCTTCTTTTTAGGTGAGCGGCTTATATGCGAAATCGTGCGGAGGGTTGCGGGCGACCCGCGTCAAGCCGACGTCCGCAGTCTGCCGGGCGCCGCGGCTCGCCTAGCCTCCCGCCGCGAACGTCCGGAATTTCGGACGCGGCCTCCGGGTGCGTCCGAAGTTTCGGACATGGCGGACGCCGTCCGACGAGCGGCTCGAATCTGAAATGCGGCCCGCCCATACGCCGCCCCGCGCGGCCCGGAGACGTCGCTCCCCGCAGGCCTCGGATGAATTTTTGATCCTCTTGCGGCCCGCGGCGCCCCGCGCCTTTAATTACTGCACAACAGACCATTACAGTTCCCGCAGAGCCGCGGTTTCGGCGGCGGACGACGTGTCGACGAACCTGGCCCGGACGCGATTCGACCCGGTCTGAGCCGAGGGGTCCCCGGGTCGGGCAAATTAGTTCCGGTCGAACCCGGAGGGCCGTCATTTGAGGTCCGGCCCCGCCGAACGAGACGCCATGGGGCGCAGGCCCTCCGCGTCCGCCGCCCCGGCGGAGACCTCGCGATCGTCATCGACGAACCCGCCGTCCGCGGCCTCCGAAGACCCCCACGTGAACGAAGATAAGACATGAAGCGAACCCTTGCCGAGCGGTACGAGCGCGGCAGCCGGACGCACGTCCTCGACTTGCTGGAGGACGCGCGCGGGAGGAACTCCCTCACGAGTGCCCTGAGGGGGACGGGCCTGCGGCCGGCCGCCGAGCCGCACTTCCGCCCGGCCGGCCGGGGCAGGGACGTAACCGAGTACGAACTGGAGGACTACCTCGGGGAGGTCGGGCCGCCGCTCCCGGCGCTAGAGCCGACGTGGTGGGTTCGCCACCGGGAGGGGGCCGCCCGCGGCCCGGTGTGGGACCTCCTCGCGGTCTTGGAACCCGTCGGCGGCGGGGCGCCGGTCGCCCGGCCCGGGCTGCTCCTCGTCGACGCGAAGGCCCACGCTTCCGAGTTTCGCCCGGAGAAGGGGATGTCCGAGCCGGAAGATTCGGACCGGTCCCGCGAGAACGCCCGACGGATCCGAAAGCCTATCAAGGAGGCTGAGCGCCGGCTCAACGTCCTGAACCGCTTGATGGTTCGATTTCCGACCGAGCGTCATTATCACCTCGTGAGCCGCCTCGCATACGCCTGCGAGGCGGCCTCCCGCGGCTGCGCCGCGGTCCTCATGCTGCTGGGCTTCACCGGCGACACGACCTTCCCCGACCACTTCCGGGGCGGGCCGCACTGGCAGCGGGAGGTCGGGGCGTACCTGCACGGCGTCCTCCCCCTTTGGACGCTCGACCGGCCGCTGCCGGTCGTCGACGGCGAAGGGCGCGAACGGGGCACGGTTCGGGTCGTCGCCCCCTCGATCCCGGCGGCGCCGGGGTACGTGCGGACCCGCGGCTGATCTGGGCGGCGGCGGCCGCCGCGTTCGGGCCGGACGCGGGAGGGACGTCGAGCAGAATCTGCGGGCGGGCCGGTCCCCCGCCCCGGGCGGCGTCGCCGGGGCCGCCGCCTGCCGTTTCGGGGACGTTCGCGGGGAGGTGCGGCGAGCCCGCCGGGCGCCGCGAAGCGGTCTCGGCCCAAAGCGGTCCGGGCTCCCCGGGACGCAATGGGGGGCATCCGCTCGGCGGTAGATGAGCGCCGGTCGTCCACGGACCTGACGAAAACCGGCGAGGCGGACCTTCGGAACCGGACCGACGCCTACCGGCCCTGCCGGTTCGCACCGGCTTCGGCTTGGGGGCCCGGGAGGCGACTCGGGGGCGGGCGAGACGGCCGACGGCCGACTCCGTCCGCTCCTTGGGTCACGAGATCCTCGTACGGGAGACGGGGCAGTGGGGAGGGCCGGTCCCGGGAGCCCCCCCGGTGGCGGCCGTCGACGCCGTCGGGCGGCCGGGACTGCGGGTCGTCCGGCGGGCCGGGCGGAGCGGTCACGGGATTCGGCGGCCGGACAGTCCGTCCTCGCACCCGGGCGGTTCCGGGCGGCCGCCCCGCCGGATGCCATGACGGCTCTCCGAGCGATGTCCGTCTCCGGAAATCCGGACGTCCGAAACTTCGGACGTTCGCCGTCGGCCGCTCGAATTTTGGACGTCGGTCCGGCTGCGGCGTCCCGGCGACGTGATCCGGTCGCCGCCCGGCCCCGCGGCGACTCACGGTCGTCACGAAACCCGCAGGCCCGTCGGCGCCGCTCCCCGCCGCCCGGGACGCTCCCGGGGCGAACCGACGCCGTGGAAGGGGGGCTGCCGCCGCGGGAGATCCCCACGGTCGAGTTTGTGCGCGCCCTGAGAGCGCACCCGCTGTGACGCGCGGCACAACGCCGCACCCTTGGATCGCCACGTTCTGGACCCTGTCGACCCCCCCGACCCTTTTTTTAGGGCGTGGGACCGCTCCGGCCGGGCCGCGACGGTGGGCGATCAATCCACGGCCGTCGACGACGCCCTGGGTCAGACTCCGCCCGGGTCGCCTACTATTGCGCTTCGCCGCGCCGGCGGATGACGTCGGGGCGGAGCGAATCCCGCCGTGAAGGAACCCGAGATGACGGACGACGAGGGGGACGCGGTGCCGCTGGGCGGCGCTGCCGCACGGCGAGCCGACGCGGCGGGGGATGCCGTTGGTCCGCGCGGGCGGGGACGGCGGCGCCGGGCCGGCGTACTTCCTCTCCAAATCGCCGGAAGGCACGCCGCTGTCGATGCTGGCCGCGGTCGCCGGCGGGGTCGGGGCGCTGCGGGCCTGCCTGCGGGGGGCCCGGCGGGACGCGGGGCTGGACGGGTACGAGGTGCGGAGCTGGGACGGCTGGAACCGGCACGTGACGCTGTCGATGCTCGCCCACGCCGCCCTGACGGCGGCACGGACGCCGGACGGGGCTCCGGAGGGGAGGCCCACGTCCCCGACGTTCGCCGTCCGACCCGGGTGAGGCGTCCCGGCGGCGGTCGCGGGCGGGACGCCGGCGGATCCCGACGGACGCGTTCCCGCGGAGGAGAACCGGGGGGAACGCGGCCGGGAGGGAGCGCGGCGTCTTCCCCGCCGGCCCGGCGACGGCCCCGCGGCCGCCGGGGCGGACGACGACCTGATTGACGAAACCGACGACGCGGAACCCGGTTCCCCCATACGGGCCGGCGGGCCCGCTCGGAGGACTCGCGAACGCGTCTCCGGTCGCCGAGTCGCGGACGCCCCACACGAGCCGCCGCGTCTCACCCCCGCCCGCCGGGGCCCCAGCGGGACGGGACGCGGTCCCAAAAACGGAGGCGACAGGCGAGGCGAAAGGCCGGCGGGCGTTCGGGCGTCAGGGTCAGCACCGCTTCCCCCGCTTCCGGGGAGGGGGCCGGCGGCCCGTCCGGCGCCGTCGCCTCGAGGATCCTCGCGCACCCGTCGAAGAGGACGCGGTCCTCGACCGGGCCGCCCGCGGCGGCCGAGAGCGCGTCGACGACGGCCCCGCAGAACGCGCGGATCTCGACCACGTCGTAGCCGGACCGGAAGGCGCCGCGGCGGTCTCGGAAGCGGACGGGCCGGATCGGCCCGGGGAAGCGGGGCCGGATCCGCTCGTCGCCGGCGATCCGCTCGAGGGGGTCGCCCTGCCCGCGAGGCCGGTCCTCCGGGAGGCC
>NZ_JBINJD010000185.1:0-9819 GCF_043951915.1 Alienimonas sp. DA493
GAAGGCCGACCGGGACAGCCCGAAGTCCGTCAGTTTGGGGACCCCCTCGCCGGTCAGGACGACGTTGCCGGGTTTGATGTCCCGATGCACGACGCCGGCCGCGTGGGCGCGTCCGACGGCCTCGACCACCGGGAGCAGAAAACGGACCTCCTCCTCCGGGCGTTCGACGGCGGCGTCGCGGTCCGTCCCTCCCTCGTCGTCCCGCGGCCCGTGCCGCTTGCGGAAACGATCCCGGAGCGTTCCGCCGGAGGCGAACTCGGAAACGATGTACCCGACCGTGGCGCCGTCGCCGGAGCCGTCGAACCGCTGCCACGGACGCTCCCGCCGCAATAAGTCTCTCAGGGGATCGGTCAACGGCGTCCGGTCGGCCCGGATGACGGCGACGATGTTGGGGTGGTTCAGCCGGGCGGCGGCCCGCGCCTCGCGGAGCGCCTCGTCGACGGCGGACTCCCCGTCCGTCCCGGCCGGCGAGGGGGCGAACAGCTTGACCGCGACCGGCCGGAGCAACTGCTCGTCCCACGCCCGGAACACCACGCCGAACCCCCCGCCGCCCAACCGCTCCTCGAGGACGAACTCCGCGAGTCGGGGCCTCTCCGCGGGGGCGTCCGCGTCCATCCGCCACGTGGCGTCGTCCTGTCCGGGGTCGTCCCGGGGGCCGGAACCCGCCGCCGTCGTTTCGCCGACCGAGTCGGTCTCGCGCTCGCTCAGGACGCGTCCGGACCCGAGCCGCACGGTCCGCCCCCCGGCCCCGCCGGCGGTCCGTCCCGCCTCGGCCCGAGTCGCGACGTCGGCCGTTTCCCGGAGACGGTCCGCCGGCCGTCGGGCGCGGCGGCCTGCGTCGGGGGCGGCGGCCCCGATCGACTCGCGGTGCGGGGGACGGCGGTCGGTGGACATTCCGATGGCACGGCGGTCCGAGATCGGGCGGATGCGACGCCCCGTACGGACTCGACGCTACCGACCGGGGGGCGAAACGGGAAGGGGGTCCCGGCCGCGCGACGCGGCGCCGGGGGCCGTGATCCGGCCTTCGACGATCCAGAGCCCGCGGACGCCGTCGACGGTCGTGCCGGCGACGGCGCCGAGGGTGTCGCCGTCCCGCACGTAGAGGCCGTTCCACAATTGCTCCGCGTCGGGCGCGGCCATCGCGAACGGCGAACTGCCGCGGGCAAAATTGCGGCCGGTTTCGTCCGCCGTCCAGACGACCATCCGCCGCACCCCGTCGCCGGAATCCACCTGCGCCGACAGCGCCAGCGTGCCGCCGTCGAGCTGAACCAGATCCGGCGCCCCCGCGTACGTCGGCGCCGGCAAGGGCGTCGCCAGCGCCCCCCACCGCCGGTCGCTCGCCCCGCCGATCGGCCACGCCTGCCGGTCGGTCAGGTTCACGATCACCGGCTTGAACTTGCCGTGCAGGCCGTTGTCCTCGATCGCCGCCAGCAGTCGGCCGTCGCGGGTTTTCAGCGGCGCCGGCATGCCGTCGCGGTGGCCGGCGCGGAACGACGCCGCCCGGGCTCGCGGCGTCCAGGTCGCGCCGCCGTCGCGGCTGCGGAGGACGGAGATCCGCTGCTCGTGCGACCGCGGGTAGGGTTTCTCGTCCGCGAAGAACACCAGGATGTCGCCGTCGTCCTCCTGCAGACCGGCCGGCTCCCACATCGGCCCGCCGCCGTAGAGGCGACGCGGCGCGCCCCAGGTTCGTCCGCCATCCTCGCTAAACGCGACGGCGATCCCGTTGTCCTGGGAGGCGTCCCCCTCGGCGCGGCCGGGACGCGCGTCCCGTTCGTTGAACAGATACAGGACGCGCCCGTCGGCGAGTTCCAGCAGCTCCGAGTTGGTCGCCTCGCCGTGCGCGAAGGCGGCGACCTCGACCGGCGCGCTCCACGTGCGGGCGTCGGCGGACGTGGACGCCATGACGCGGCCGCGCTGGGAGAAGCCGGCGACGAAGCGGCCGCTCCGAAGTTGCACGACCCGGCCGTAGTAGCCGCCGGCAGCGACGAGCGTGAGCGTGCTCTGGTCCCACGCGACGCCGGGACCGGTCTCGGCGGACGTTCGGGCCGGGGGCGTCTGGGCGAGGGCCGCGGCGGGGCGCGGGCCGACGCCGCACGGCGCCCAGAGGGCGACGCAAGTCAGGGCGACGGCGGTGCGTGCGAACGGGGCGGCGGGGCGGGACACGGCGCGGGCGTGACGGGAACGACGGGGCGGACCGGGCCGCGGCGGGGTCGGGACGACCGCCCGGCGGCGGCCGATCAGCGTCGCCCCGCCCGGCCCTGTCAACAGGGCGGCGTTCGGACCGCTCCACGAGACGGCGCCGCCCGGCCGGCGGCGGTCGTCGGGAACGGGCGCGACGTCGGACTGCGGACGCGGAGACCGGCCGGGCGTGCGCGGCAGCGGGGCGGCCGCGTGAGGAACGACGTTCCTGGCGGGCGCTGGGAGGGTCCCGCCGCTCACGACCCTCTGTCGGTTCTCCGGCGAGTTTTCCGGCCGACTTCGGTTGTACGCCGCCGCGGACGGTTCCGTGCAGGGCGCCCCCCGCGACCCTCGCCCCGGCGGGCGTGGGACGGATCGGGGCCGACGGCAGGGGCCGCGTCGCCCGCCGAACTACGGTCCGATGCGACACGTGCGACACTCACGTGCGGGGGGCGGGGCCGTGTTTCCCGAACCGCCGTCTCAGGAACCACGCCCCCCGTCGGACTCTCACCGCGGTACATTCCGGCCGGCGTTTTCCTGTGACGACCGGACGGAGCCGTGACGACCGACGAATTGACGACCACCCGGCAAAGGCGCTGGGCGCTGTGGTGGGGGCTCTCGCTGCCGTGGCTGATCTGCTGGGGGCTGCTGTGGACCGTCACGGAGGTCACGCCGGACCCGTCGGTCTACTACCTCAGCGTGAACGGCATCGCGTCTCGGTCCGTCGGCCCTGATCTGACCGGCCCGGCTGTCGGCTTCGAGCGCCGCAATGGCGTCAGCGCTCCGAAACCGGAGACGCTGGGCGGACTCCGGCGACTTCACGTTTCTTGGAATGAGGGCCGGGTCCGGGAGGCGTTGTACCCGGCGGACCCTCGTTCGAGAATCCGTTGGCAGCCTCCCTTTGAGTCCCTCAGCGAGCCCGAAGGGTCGGAAGCGTTGGGGGCGCTG
Source organism: Alienimonas sp. DA493 (assembly GCF_043951915.1). NCBI lineage: Bacteria > Pseudomonadati > Planctomycetota > Planctomycetia > Planctomycetales > Planctomycetaceae > Alienimonas > Alienimonas sp. DA493. The sequence goes on from NZ_JBINJD010000185.1 coordinate 3,127, forward strand.
TGGAAGACGGGCGGAGGGGCGGGGGGCCGATATCTTCTCGCCACGGTCAGCCTGCTCTGGCTGCTGCCGTTCCCGCTGCTGTGGTCCGGCTTCAATCTGTGGCGGTGGGTCCGGGGGGGGCGGCGGACGACCGCAGAGTCTCCCGGCTCCCCCATCCGCCGGACGTGGCGCCTGATCGGCGCCCTCGCCCTGCCGTGGGGCGTCTGCTTAGGCTTGCTGGGGTTGCTCGTGGGGCTGACGCCGGACCCGACGCCGGGGTACGGCCCCCAGCGTGGATTGGAGACGACAGGACTCGCGGCCAGGCTGCTGACCGACCGCTGGCCCGGTCATCCTCTGTCCGTCTACCTCTGCTGGAATGTTCGTGAGCAGTACCGGCGGTTGTTCGATAAGAGCCCGGGGGCCGCTCCGCCCATCGACGAAGACCTGACCCAGTGGCCCCGGGCCGGAGTGCTCTGGTCGCCCCCGTCCGGGCCGCCCCCGCGGACCGCGGGTCTCGTCCTCAGCCTCTGGTGGCTGCTCCCGGTCCCGCTGCTGTGGAGCGGCTTCAACCTTTGGCGAGGTGTCCGCCGCGGGAGCGATCCATGACCGACGCCCCGACCACCACCGGCCGCCGGACGTGGCGACTCGTCCGCACCCTCGCTCTGCCGTGGGTCGTCTGCGGCGGGCTGCTGTGGGCTCTGTGCTCGCTGACTCCGGATCCGAAGGCCGGATGGGTCCGAGGCGGCGACCCTGAGAACTGGGGGACCCGCGGCCTTTCGGCCCGGTGGACGACCGATTCCCTCGTCGTCGGCGACCTTCACCCGGCGGCGGCGGCCGTCGTCTGGAACGAGCGGGGCCTCGAGCGATTCCTTGCGGACGGGGGAACTTCGGGCGTGAAACATCGGGTGGCCGGTTGGCCCGCGTTCAAACTCGCGGTGTGGTTCGACCGGGGCGCCGACGGGTCCTTTTGGGCCGCCGTCGTCGGCCTCTGGTGGCTGCTCCCGGTCCCGCTGATCTGGTCTGCCTTCAACCTCTGGCGGTGGGTCCGGCGGGGGAGCATGCAATGACTGACGCGTCGACCAGCATCCGCCGCCGGGTCTGGGCGCTCGCGTGGCGTCTCGCCCTGCCGTGGGTCGTCTGCGGCGGGCTGCTCTGGGCTCTGGTCGCGCTGACGCCTGATCCCAATCGGCAACCCTTCCTGGACCACGCCTCCCGTAGCACGGGCCTCGCTGTCAAGGCGGCGACCCAAGGCGTTCCCGACTGGCACCCCGTCCTCATCGTCGCGGAGTGGAATTCCCGGGCCAGGTCCGAATGGCCGGCGCCGATTGGGGAGCCGCCGACCTCCGAGCCGTCCTATGGCGGCTGGGAATCCGGCGCGATTGGCTGGGTTTGGGGTTCGGCACCGTCGGGAACCTATCTTGTCGGACTCGTGAGCGTGTGGTGGCTCCCGCCGTTCCCGCTGCTGTGGAGCGGGGTCAACCTCTGGCGGTGGGTCCGTCGCGGGAGCGAAGGATGACCGAACTCCCGAACACCGCCGGCCGCCGGGTCTGGGCGCTCGCGTGGCGTCTCGCCCTGCCGTGGGTCGTCTGCGGCGGGCTGCTCTGGGCGTTGGTCGGGATGACGCCGCGGCCGGCGATCTATTGCCCCGACGGGGCGAGCCTGGCGCTCTCCCCTCAGACGGGCCGGGAGACGGGCTTGGAAGCCGCGTTCGATCACCCCGGGACCGCGTTCGTCCCCGCGCCGGGGCCGCCCGTCGTCCCGCCGCTGTTGCTGTCCTGGAACGTCGCCCCGCTGCGGGAGAGCCTGACACCCAAGCCGCCCTCGCAGTTCCTGCCGGAAATGGAGCGGCTCCGCGACCGCCTCCGGGACCCGCTGGCGCCGCGGCGGCGCGCCGTCCCGGCTCGGCGGCCGGAGCCGGCGAAGACCTTCACCGGCGGGGGCGGGCCCGTGACGCTGGGGGCGTTCTGGCGGACCGGCGGCGATCCGGGGAACCGCTACCTGCTGGCCACGGTCAGTCCGGTCTGGCTGCTCCCCCTCCCGCTGGTGTGGACCGCGTTCAACCTCTGGCGGTGGTTCCGTCCCGGGCGCCAAGGATGACCGAAACGCCGCCGACCACCGCCCGCCGGACGTGGGCGCTGACATGGCGCCTCGCGCTGCCGTGGGTCGTCTGCGGCGGGCTACTGTGGGCTCTGGTCGGGCTGACGCCGGAGCCAATTGAGTACAGTTGGACTGGATATTTTCCCGGCGTCTACCGGGGCCAGTCTTTAGACGGCGGATTGGCTGCCGGCATAGAAAACAGGAGAATTAGTCCGCACCCGATCAGATTGGCCGTGGGCTGGAGCTCCGACGGCTACAACGACAGTCCCGGTCGCGGGACGGATTGGTCGTCCGAGAGATTCGGATTCGCTTTCGCATCCGACCGGCACGACGGCGAATGGCTCTGGTGCGGTTGGCTGAGCCTCTGGTGGCTGCTCCCTCTCCCGCTGCTGTGGTCCGCGTTCAACCTCTGGCGGTGGGTCCGCCGGGGGAATTGAACGTCGGTCGCGGGCCCTTGCACCTCCTTCCGAGTCCTCGATACGTTCCCATTTGCAGGCGTTTATCCCGCCGCATGAGGCGCTCGCCCGTATGCCCCGCCCCCTCGTCGCTGGACTGCTCGCGTCCGCGATCCTCGCTGCGGCCCCCGCCGCCCCCGCCGCCCCCGCCGGCATTATCTTCGACTTCAACGACCTTGGGGCCGACGCCCTCGACGGCGGCCTGTCGCTCAACCTCACGGCCGGCGGGATTACCGCCACGGTGACGGCAAATCAGGGGGCGCTCGCCGCGGGCAGACGCGACACGTTCGGCGTGGACATCTCCGGCGGCACGGGCGATACCTTCTTGCACGCCGCGTCGGCGCCCGGGTCCCCGGGCGGATCGAGAACAGGCGAGGCCGACGCGATCTCGCTCGCGTTCGATCAGGACGTAATCTTCGACGCGATCTCGCTCAACGCCTTCACGTCCACGTCCACGTCCGGGAGCGAGGGGCCCGACACCGCGTTCCTGCAAATCGGGTCGGCCGCCCCGATCACGCTGACGGCCGTCCCCGGTTCGCTGGGGGAGTTCAGCGCCATGTTCGCGGACTCGAATTTCGTCGCCGCCGGGGAGTCGGTCGTGCTGACCGCGGGCTCCTCCGGCTCGTTCAGCTTCGACAGTTTCACGGTCAGTTCGGTCGCCGCGGTTCCGGAGCCGGGCGCTTGGGCGCTGGTCGGGATCGCCGTGGCGGCCGGCGGACTGCGACTCCGCAGGCGTCAGGCAACCGCCCCCGCCTGAATTGCGACGCCGGACGCACCGTCTCGCGGGCCTTCGTCCGGGCCGATCCGACGGGGGGAAACCGCCGGACGGACGAATTCCCGCTCCCTCGCGGCGGGGCTGCCCCCGGGCCGGGGCTTCTACTGCCTGCGGTCGACATTTCGCACCCACGCCGACGCCGCCCGCGACCAACCCGCCGCCGACCTGATCATGGGCCACGCCGACGAGAGCATGGCGGCGATCTATCGCCAGACGATCGACTGGAGCCGCCTAGGCGCGGTCGCGGAAGTCGTCCGGGAGCGGGTTCTCCCGGATTTCTCGCCGCCGGGGGAGGGCGAGAAAACCGAGCCCGGCCAGATCAGGGAACGCCAACGAGAAAGGTCTCGTCAGAGCGGGTGATAGTTGCCGAAGAGGTGCGCGACGAACCCGGCGACGCGGAGGATCTGTCCGCTCGGCCCGTCCGCGTGGGGGTCCCTCGGCCTCGCGACGGCGTCGGCCGCGTCGCCGGGTTCGCCGTCCCCGCCGGCGTACACGTCATGGGCCAGCGAAAGAAGCGGGGCGTTTCCCTCGTCGAGCAAGACGGACGGCATCAGGTATTTCCACCCCCCGACGGTCTTGGCGAGAAACGTTTTCCTCGGCCCGCTCCGGGAGGTTCCACGAGCGGAACCCGTCGATATCCACCGCGGGACGTCCCGGGTCCAGACGACAAGATAATCCGCGTTGAGTTGCGGCACGGAGGAGAGTGCGATCGGGCCGCCGGGAAGGAGCACGTCTGGGGGGAACTCGCCTCTCGTCCAGACTGCGTACGAACCGGACCGGACCCAACGCTCGTGGACCGCGATCGCCCCGGACGCTCGATCGGCGGCCTCGGCGGGGCCGGCCGGCAGCAAGCCCGAGAACAGGGGGAGCGTCGTCCCCGCCGCAGCCGAGGATGCGGCACCGGTCGACGCCGGATCCGTATCGAGATGCGAGAACAGGTCCGGGGGATTGGGGTAGCGGCTCGGTCGGGGCGAGGCCGCCGTCTGGCGCGCGAGGAGCAAATCACTCACGTTAAAACCGTGCACGGCGAGTGCCTGGAGCAGCGGAGCCCCGGGAAGCTGGTCGCCCTTCATCGCCCGCGCGAGCGTTCCGCGGGGGACGCCCAGCGCGTGAGCCGCCTCCGACTGCGAGGAGTAGTGCTCGTTCAGAAGGGCGGTCAACGTCTCGCCGACCAATTCAGGGCTGGGCGGCGGCGGGAGCGATTCGCTCATCGTGCTACGGATAGACGGTTCGGGGACGCCTTGCGAATCCATCAGACCCGAGGTGCCCATATCTGGTCACCGGGCCCGCGTTTGACGACCGACGATAGTTCGTCTTCTACTGCCTGAGAGATGTGGAGGCAGTTGGGTTGTCGTACCACTCGCTTGACGCAGACGTCTCTGTGGGATTTAGTGGGATCCTCGCAGACGCGACTGCGACTGTGAATCGTAACGTGCTACCGCATCGGGAGGCGTACCCCCGCACAAGAGACCTGCCCAGTACCGAGCCGACTCCGATCTGACGCGACGCCCACGGCGACGCAGCTGACCGCGTGCCGCGGCTCCTTTCCGAACCTTCCCCGGCCCGGACGGCCCCCGGGGGCGAGATTGCAGTTTGACCGACGGCACTCGCCCCCGAGGGACTTACCGAGAGACGCCGGGTCGCCCCGCCGTCCCACGACCTCAGCGTACTACGCCGGGGAGAGGGGAACAACGGGCGGCCCGCGCCGCCCGTCCGCGCCCTCAACCCGACCCCCTGAGGTGCAACGATGCCCCCCACCCAACGCGCCGATCCCGGCGCGACCGGGCCGCCCGGCGGCGGCCTGCTGACCGTCGACGCCGCCGCCGCCGAACTCGGCGTGACCGGGCCGCACGTGCGAGTCCTGATCGGCGACGGCGAGCTCCGCGCGATCGATATCGCCCGCCGCGGCGCCAAACGGCCGCGCTGGCGGATCGACCCGGACGAGGTGCTGCGGTTCTGCGAACGTCGGACCAGCGAGCCGCCCGCCCCGCGGCCCCCGCGGCCGCGGCAGCCCGCCCCGGCGGTCAAGGAGTTCTTTTAGGAGGCGGGCGAGCGGTCTCGCTCGGCCCGGGGCGAACCCGGCCGGACGACCTACTCATCAGGCCCCCTCCCCTCGGAGGTTCGGCCGACTTCACCGACGGTCGAACGAATCTCGTTTCCAGAGTTTTCCTCACCGACCCGCACCGCAAAACCGCCCCCGGGGCTTGAGCCCCCCGGGGACGGCGGTCGGGCACGCCGTCTCACCGGCGAAATCCCTTCACGACAACCCCCACGATACCCGATGTCCCGCCCCCGGTCTGCGCTCCAGGACGAGCCCCCCCACGACCCCCTCGCCGAGCAGGCGGTCCTCGCGACCTTCATGCAGGACGCCGACAGCCTCGACGAGCCGCGGTGTCAGTTGATCGAAAAAGACTTCCTGTCGGATCGGAATAAGCTGATCTACAGTGCCGTGAGGGCCTTGCACGCCCGCGGCCGCGCGGTCGACCTGGTCACGGTCGGCGACGAACTGGCCCGCACCCGGACCCTCGCCGCCGCGGGCGGGCTGCTCTACCTCGACGAGGTGGTCGCGTCCGTCCCGAACCTCGGCCGCGGCCCCGACTACGCGGCGATCGTCCGCCGGCGCTCACAGGAGCGGCACCTGCGCTGGCGGCTCGGGGAGCTGCCGGACGCGGGGGCTTACGACGCGGACCTCGTGACCGAGGCCGCCGCGGCGGTGAAGGCGCAGTTCCCGCCGTTGGAGGGCGGCGGCGACTGGGGCGGGCTCGTGGTCCGCACCCTCGCCGACGTGACGCCCGCCTTCGTCGAGTGGCTGTGGGAGGGGCGGATCTCCCTCGGCAAGATCACCCTCATCGCGGGCCTGCCGGGGTTGGGCAAGACTTACGTCACCGTGGACCTCGCCGCCCGCACGTCCGTCGGCCGCCCGTGGCCGGACGGCCGCGGCGCCCCGCCCCGCGGCGACGTCGTGATCCTCAACGCCGAGGACGACGCGGGCGACACGATCCGGCCCCGGCTCGACGCGGCCGGCGGCGACCCGTCGCGGGTCCACGTCCTGGAAGCGGTGCGGGGCCCGGACGGCAAGGAGCGGGGCTTCGACCTCGCGGCGGACCTGGACCGCCTGCGGACGATGCTCCGGAAGTTGCCGGACCCGAAGCTGGTGATCGTCGACCCGGTCAACGCCTACCTCGGCCGGGCCGACAGCCATAAGGAGTCGGAGGTCCGCGGCGTACTCGCACCGCTGGGCCGGCTCGCCGCCGAGTTCGGGGTCGCGGTAGTGTTGGTGTCCCACCTCAATAAAGGGTCGGGGGCCGGGGCGATGGGCCGCGTGACCGGCAGTCTCGCCTTCGTGGGCGCGGCGCGGGCGGCGTGGCTGATCTCCGACGACCCCGC